>JAQGPB010000487.1 GCA_028293265.1 Pedosphaera sp.
CCCGCGAACGCCCCAAACAATTAATTCTTGAAGACGCCCTGCGACACCCGCTCACCTACCGCCGCCTGCTCGTCGCCGCCGACGTCCTCTCCCATCCGCTGGAAAAAGCACTCGCCGCAAATCAACCCCGTGTCGGAGTGCTGTTGCCAAACACGACCGCCCTGCCTGTGCTGCTGCTCAGCCTCTGGCGGTTCGGCAAAGTCCCCGCCATCCTGAACTTCTCCACCGGCGCGGCCACCATGCTCGCCTGTTCGCAACTCGCCGGCTTGAAACAAATCGTCACCTCCCGCGCCTTCCTCGAACGCGCCAGGCTGAAACTCGAACCCCTGACCGAGGCCGGCATTAAGTTCATTTACCTCGAAGACCTCCGCCCCCAAATCACCAGCGCCCAAAAATTCTTCTCGCTGGTCCGCATGACCCTCAACCCCGGTTCACTAACCCGCAACCCCCAGACATCCCCATCCCCATCCCCAAATCCGCAATCCGCAATCCGCAATCGGCCGTCATTCTCTTCACCAGCGGTTCCGAAGGCGTCCCCAAAGGCGTCGAACTCTCGCACACAAATCTGCTCGCGAACATGCGCCAGATGCTCGCCGTGACCGACATCAAGGACGACGACCGCTTGTTCAATTGCCTGCCGATGTTCCACAGCTTCGGCCTGACCGTTGGCACGCTGCTGCCGCTGCTGCGTGGAATTTATTGCTTTGTTTACCTCTCGCCGCTGCATTACCGCGTCGTGCCCAGCGCGTTTTACGACACCGACTGCACGATTCTATTAAGCACGAACACCTTTCTGAACGGCTACGCCCGCAAAGCGCATCCCTATGATTTTCGCGGCATGCGCTATCTTTTCGCGGCGGCGGAAAAACTTCAAGAAACCACCGCCACAACCTGGGCGCAAAAATTCGGCGTCCGCATCCTCGAAGGCTACGGCGCGACCGAATGTTCCCCGTGTCTCAGCGTGAACACTCCGCTCTGCCCCAAATACGGTTCCGTCGGCCGCCTCTTGCCGGGCATTGATTACAAACTGGAACCCGTCGAAGGCGTGGACGAAGGCGGACGCCTCTTCGTGCGCGGGCCCAATGTCATGCAAGGTTATTTGAACGCCGACGCCGACGCGAAGTTCAAGGAACTCGGCGGCTGGTATGACACCGGCGACATCGTCAGCGTGGACCCCGAAGGCTACCTGTTCATCCGTGGCCGCTTGAAACGCTTCGCAAAAGTCAGCGGCGAAATGGTCAGCCTCACCGCCGTGGAAGACGCCCTCGCCGGAGCCTTCCCCAAATACGGCCTCCGCTGCCAGGTCGCCGTGGTGACGCGCCCGGACGAAGGCAAAGGCGAAGTCCTCATCGCCGTGACCAACGAACCAAAACTCCAGCTCGAAGAAATCCGCGCCGCCATCAAGGCCAAGGGCCTGAGCAACCTCAGCGCCCCCCGCGAAATCAAAGTCGTCCGCGAAATCCCCAAGCTCGGCACCGGCAAAATCAACCACCGCGAACTCGCCGCGATGATAGACAAATAATTCCCATGTAAGAACGGATTACAGCGGTGACTGCAACCGAGATAAAAAATCATCAAGGCGCGTCGCAACGCCCTCCCTCTCCTGGGGGAGAGGGCCGGGGTGAGGGCGGGCTTAAATACTGACATCTCCAAATCTTCCGCTCATTGCTATTATCACCGTGTCCGAACACCTCCAAATCCGCACCTACGGCGACGCCTCGCTTCCAACGCTGATTTACCTCCCCGGCTTACACGGCGATTGGACCTTGGTCTCCGCCTTTCGCGCCGCTTTGAAAAACCGCGTGCATTTCGTGGAAATGACCTATCCCCGCTCGCTCACCTGGAACATCCAAGATTATGCAAACGCCATCCAAACCGCACTTTGGGAGCGCGGCATCATGCGCGGTTGGCTGCTCGGCGAATCATTCGGCTCGCAAATCGCCTGGTCGCTTCTGGAACAAAGTTTGACGAGCACGACAGATAATCCGAACGCCCCGCACGAAAATAAATTTCACGTCGAAGGCATAATCATCGCCGGCGGCTTCGTCAAACACCCATGGCCCTGGGGACCGGGAGCCTTGCGCTGGATTGGCCGGATGACGCCAATGTCCCTCTACCGGCTCGAACTGAAAATCTACGCCTGGTATTCGCGCTTCCGCCATCGCACGGCGCCCGAAACCCTCGGCACCATCCAGGAATTTGTCGCGCGCCGCACCGAGCTTGACCGTCAAGCCATGCGACACCGCCTCACCCTGCTGGATCAATACGATCCCCGCCCCATCGCCCGGCAAACCCGCATTCCCATATACTATCTCGCCGGCCTCGTGGACCCGCTTGTCCCCTGGATGCTCGTCCGCTGGTGGCTGCGCAAAAATTGTCCCGGTTATCAATGCGGCAAAACTTTCTGGCTGACCGACCACAACGTCCTCGCCACCTCCCCTGCCCGCGCCGCCGACCTCGTCCTGCACTGGATGCAGAACCATCCAAGATGAGCCAACCAGAGGGAGAAGTGCGCGCCTTGAGGCGTGTTCCCCAACTCCCCGGTGCGCGGACTTCAGTCCGCTTAAATGTGGGCAGGTCGAGGGCAGTTTGAACAAACCCAGCCATCCGGATTAGTTCAGCCTTCACCGGAATGATTGTATTTGAATCATTAAAAGGGTGTAGCGTCGACCCTCCGGCTCGACAGCGTTAAGGCAAGTGATTGCCCGTTTAATAATTCAAACACCATCAGTCCGCTTAAATGTGTGCTGGTCGGGGGGCGGTCGGAAAAATCAGCCCGCCGGGTTGGATCAGCTTTAAGCGGACTGAAGTCCGCGCACCGGCGCAAGAAACTGAGCTGCGCCCGAGTATAAAAAAGGCGATTTTTTTTGGCGATTTTTTAGTTGCAAGTTTCAGCCGACTGTTTTAAATTCCACCCAATCTCCATTGCCAATTTGGAACGCAACGCTTCTATACAACGGTTGACGCATGATCAACGCGCAAACGGATGTCAACGCGGCGAGTTCGCTGAGGATTTCAGCCACGTTCCCTGTGCCGTCGAACGCACAGTTTACGTTGCGAATTTTGATGTTACCAGTAAGCAACAGCCACGTCAGGAAAGATCTAAATCGGATAACCAACTCCCTATGAAAAAAAGCATTTCCAGTGAGATCCACACCGCTCCGGGGCTTGGACAGCGCCATGGTTTCACCCTGATCGAACTTTTGGTGGTAATCGCCATCATCGCCATCCTCGCCGGTTTGTTGCTCCCTGCGCTGGCCAAAGCCAAAGGCAAAGCCTTGGCGACCACCTGCCTTAATAATGAACATCAGATGGGTCTGGCCATGACCATGTATGCCAACGATAACAATGATTTTTTTGCCCCGCCAAACTGGGATGGCGGCACGCAAGGGCCACCGGGTTGGCTCTATGACAGCACCGCTGGCAGCCTTCCAAACCCCAATGTCCTGCCTTACAGCAGTCCACCCGGTAGCGATCGCGCCTGGACCACCGGCCTTTGGTGGAAATATATGCCCAACCATAACTCCTATCTCTGCCCTGTTGATACCAAGCAGCCCACTTACGTTAAGAAAACCCGCCCAAACATGCTTTCCAGTTACGTCATGAACGGCGCTGTCTGCGGCTTTGGCGAACCTGGTGCGCATGCCAGTTACAAGCTCACCGACGCGTTCGAGAGCACTTGTTATCTTCTCTGGGAGCCTGACCAATTGACTGATACCAGCGCCACCAGCGATTTCAACGATGGTGCCAACTACCCCAACACCAGCGAGGGCATCGGGCCCTTGCACAACAGCAAAGGCGGACAGGCGCTCACCACTTCGGGCACCGTGAAATTCCTTTCGCAGGTTGACTTCAATGCCCTGTCTGCCGACCCGACCAACGTCAGAAACGATCTCTGGTGGAGTCCGCTCACAGCCAACGGCCATTGATCCTGGACTTTCGCTGCATTAACAAAGCTGATTGTGCCAAACCACATTTGGCCCGGGAAAGCTCAAACCAATTCAGGTTCCCAAAGCCAGAAATCCGTTTTACTCATTTTTTCCCGGGGCGCAGCTCAGTTTCTTGCACCGGTGCGCGGACTTGAATCCGCTTAGAACCTATCCCTGTAGGAGCCGACGAGTCTCTAATATTTTCCCTTCAAGCAGGCAAGTCAGAGCCCCCTCACGTCGGATCCTGCCGGGATAGACTCTCAGCCGGAACCATTCAGTAGGAGTTGGGAAGCGCGCCCGCCTCGGGCGCATACGAAGGCGCCCCGCCCGAGCAGTCCCTTGCGAGGAGGCAGGATCCCAATTTTCTCACCAAACGGTGGTGCGTCCGAACCGAAAAAATACCCGAGCCTCGCTTCCTCCCCATGTCCATCTGCGTTTATCCGCGGTTTCAACTGCATCGTTGGCTTAGACTGCGGAACAGGCGACATCCCAAGCATGGAGCGTCATCTTGACAATGAAGGCCGCGAAGCCGGGCTTTTGCTTCCGCATTATTGATAAGGCCTTGCCAACAGTTTTCTTCCCGCAACGAATATTCATTTACACCAGGCGTCAAACAGACAATTATTTTCTCCAACACATGAAGAATTTGAAATCCTTCGCGCTCGGGCTGATGCTGATTTGCGCCTCCTTCGCCCGCGCCCAATCGCTGTCCCAGCTCGACCTCAAGCCCGGCGACCATATCGCCATCATCGGCGACACCATGGCCGACCGTTTTCAGCATTCCGGCTGGATGGAAGCATATATATATGCGCGCTATCCCAACCTCAACCTCGTCTTCCGCAACCTCGCGCGGGCCGGCGATGAAATCACCATCCGCCATCGCTCCGAGAATTTCGGCTCACCCGACGACTGGCTGACCAAAGTTCGCGCCGACGTCATCTTCGCCTGTTTCGGTTTCAACGAATCCTTCAAGGGCCACGCCGGTCTCGACCAGTTCAAGGCCGACCTTGACAAATATCTCAAAGAAACGCTCGCCAAAGACTACTCCGGCAAAGGTCATCCGCGCATCGTGCTCTTTTCCCCCATCGCCTGTGAAAAGCACCAAGACCCCAACTTCCCCGACCCAATGGCGAACAACGCCAATCTCCGCGAATACACCGCAGCCATGGCCGAAGTTGCCAAGGCCAACAGCGCCCTGTTCGTTGATCTCTTCAATCCCTCGCTGGAACTTTATGCCGCCGCTGCACGGCAAGGACAATCCCTGACCATCAACGGCATCCACCTGGGCGACGCCGGTGACAATCTCCTCGCAGGCGTCATATTCAAGGGCCTTTTCAATGGCGAATCACCGTCGGCCAACGCCGAAGTCAAAGGCGCGAGCCTCGAAAAACTTCGCGCCGTCATCAACGATAAAAATGCCGAATGGCATTCCCGCTATCGCACCATTGATGGATACAATGTCTATGGCGGTCGTTCCGCGCTCGCTTACGCGCCCGGCCGGGGAAAGTTCATCAGCGACCGCAATGCTCCCGCGCCTTTCATCTCCAACTACAAGGTCATGCAGGAAGAAATGTCCCAGCGCGACATCATGACCGCGAACCGCGACCAGCGGGTCTGGGCCGTTGCCAAGGGCGGCGACCTCAAGGTGGATGATTCCAATCTCCCGGCCGTCACCCCCGTTCCCACCGACCTGCCCGGCGCGAAGCCCGACCAATCTTATGTGTATCTCGGCGGCGAGGAAGCCATTGCCAAAATGACAGTCCATTCGCATATGAAGGTGAATCTCTTTGCCAGCGAAGAAAAATTTCCTGAACTGGCCAACCCGGTGCAGATGGCCTGGGACACCAAGGGCCGCCTCTGGGTCGCCGCGTGGAAAAATTATCCCGAACGCACGCCCGACAGCAAAGTCGGCGACAGCCTTTTGATGTTCGAAGATACGGACGGCGACGGCAAGGCCGACAAAGTCACGCACTTCATTGACGATTTGAACGCGCCGACTGGTTTCCAGTTTTACAAAGACGGCGTTCTGCTCATGCAAGCGCCGGACCTCTGGTTCGTCGGCGGCTATGATGGCAACAAAGCGAACGGATTGGAGCGTGTGATCATGGGCATGGACTCCGCCGATTCGCATCACACCGCGAACTCGCTTTGCCTAGATCCCGGCGGCGCGACTTATTTGAGCGACGGTGTTTTTCACCGCTCCCAGGTTGAAACTGCCGCCGGGCCGTTGCGCAACAATGACGGTGCCGTTTACCGCTTCGAACCGCGCACCGGAAGGTTTGAAACTTACGCCTCCTACGGCTTCGCCAACCCCCATGGTCGCGTCTGGACTTATTGGGGCGACGACATCATCACCGACGCCACGGGCAACAATTCCTACTTCGCGCCGGCCTTCTCCGGCCACATTGATTATCCCGCCAAACATCCGCAGTTGAATGATTTTTGGGACCGCCCTTCGCGTCCCTGCGCCGGCACCGGCCTGATCAGCAGCCGCCATTTCCCGGAGGAATTCCAGGGCGATTTCCTTAACTGCAACGTCATCAGTTTCCAGGGCATCTACCTCGTCAAAGTCAGCGAGCAAGGTTCCGGCCTCCACGGCGAAACCGAAAAAGAGAGCCTCGTCAGCTCCACCGATTCCAACTTCCGCCCCTCCGCCGTGAACGTCGGCCCCGATGGCGCGATTTATTTCGCCGACTGGCACAAGCCGCTCATCGGCCACATGCAGCATCACTTGCGCGACCCCAATCGCGATCACGAACACGGCCGCATCTATCGCATCACTTACGAAGGTCGTCCCTTGATGAAGCCGCCGCAAATTGACGGCCAGCCGATCCCCGCGCTCTTGGAATTGTTGAAGGAGCCGGAGAACAACACCCGCGAACGCGCCAAAATCGAACTCGGCAAACACGATTCCGCCCAGGTCATCGCCGCCCTGGACAAATGGGCCGCGTCACTCGATAAAAATGATCCCGCTTACGAGCACAACATGATGGAGGCACTCTGGGTCCATCAATGGCACAACATCGTCTCCACCGATCTCCTCAAGCGCATGCTGCATTCGCCCGAACCCCATGCGCGCGCCGCCGCTGGCCGCGTGCTTTGCTACTGGCGCGACCGCGTCCCCGACGCGCTCAGCCTCTTCAAAACTTTGGCCGATGATGAAAATCCCCGCGCCCGCCTCGAAGCCGTGCGCGATGCCAGCTTTTTCAATGACGTCGAAGCCGTGAATGTCGCCCTCACCGCGCTCAAGCACCCGACCGATTATTATCTCAATTACACCTTGCACGAAACCCTCCGCCAGCTTGACCCCTTGTGGCGGAAAGCCCTCGCGGCGGGCCAGCCCGTTGCCGCCGATAATCCCGCCGGCCTCGGTTATCTGCTGCACTCGCTCAGCACGGATGAGGTCATGAAAATCCCGCGCACCACCGCCGTTCTTGAAGCCATCCTTGATCGCACCGACGCGCAGGACGCCGACCGCCTCGTCGCGCTCATCGCCCTTGCCAAGGAAAAACAAACCACCCGCGTAGCTGAATTGTTCGCCCGCTACGGTCCCAAGAGCGACTCCGACGCGAACGCCGCTTCGAGCCTCGCGCGCCTGCTTCCCTGGCAGTTGCCGGAGGAATTGAAAGCCGAACGCCCGCGCCTCGCGAAACTCGCCGCCACCGGCGGGTCTCCCGAGTTGCGCCAGGCCGCTTGGGCGATCATGGCCCTCGCCGACAATTCTTTCGACACCGTCTGGGCTGAAGCCTCAAAATCACCCGCCGCACTCGCTGATTTGCTCAACGGAATTTCCCTCCTGAACGACGCCGATTTTCGCGCCCAGGCTTATGACCGGGTAAAACCGCTCGTGGCCGAAACTTCAACCGCGTTGCAGGCGCTCGCTGGCGGGCACCCCGGCGCTTCCGGCCGCTTCTTCCGGATTGAATTGACCCGTCATGGCACGCTCACGCTCGCCGAGGTGCAGGTTTTCAGCGGCGGCAAAAACGTCGCACTGCAAGGCAAGGCCAAACAATCCAGCACCCTGAATGGCGGCGTGGCCTCCCGGGCAATTGATGGCCGCACCGATGGCAATTTCGGCAGCGGCACCGAAACCCATACCGCGGAAGACGAAGATCATCCGTGGTGGGAAGTTGATCTGGGCCGTGAGCAGCCTATTGATTCCGTTGCCATCTGGAACCGCACCGAAGAGGATCTTGGCCAGCGCCTCGAAGGCTTCACCTTGACGGTGCTTGATGGCGGTCGAAACGAAATTTTCAAGCAGGCCGAAAATCCCGCGCCCGCGCCGAGCGCCACCATCACGGTTCGCAACAACACCATCAGCGCGCTCCGCCGCGCCGCCATCCATGCCATCGTCAGCATGCACCACGAACCCGAGGCCGTCTTCGCTTCGCTGACCGGTCTGCTGGTCAAGGGCGAGGAAGTTCCCACCGCCGCACAGGGCCTCCGCATTCTGCCGCGCGCCTCCTGGCCCAAAACCCAGGCTGGCACCGCCGCCACCGCGCTCGTTGCCTGGGCCAAAACCATTCCCGCCTCTGAACGCACCACCCAGGATTACATCGAGATCGTGCAATTCGCCGCCGACCTCGCTGGCCTGTTGCCCGCGGATCGTGCCGATATTCTGCGCAACGACCTCCGCCAACTCCGCGTCGCCATCTTCGTCATCCGCACCGTCCGCGAACAAATGCGTTACGACACACCCCGCCTCGTCGTCGAAGCCGGCAAGCCCTTTGAACTCCGCATCGAAAACGACGACTTCATGCCCCACAACCTCGTCGTGGTAAAACCCGGCACACGCGAAAAAGTCGGCCTCGCCTCCGCCCAGATGAAACCCGAAGAACTCGACCGTGACGGCCGCGCCTACGTTCCCAAAACCAAGGACATCCTCGACGCCACCCGACTCCTGAACCCCGGCCAAAAAGAAGCGCTCAAAATCACCGCTCCCACGGCCGAAGGCGATTACGAATACGTCTGCACCTTCCCCGGCCATTACCAGGTCATGTGGGGTCAGCTCATCATCACCCGCGACGTGGACGCCTACCTCCGCGCCCATCCCGAAGTGACCGCCCTCCCCTCACCCGCCGCCGCCGGCGCGCACGACCATCACCACCCCGCCGACGAATAATCCCAAAATACTTTCCTGAATTGCTTTAAGCATGTAGCCGAAATAAATGCACCAATTGGGGACTGCGCCCGTCCCACAGCGGTGACTGCAACCACGACGATCAAACCTCCCAAACGCGCCGCAACGCCCTCCCTCTCCTCGGGGGAGAGGGCCGGGGTGAGGGCGGGCGTTCCACTGACCATTTGCCTCATTTATTTGCATACGCGCTTAATTTCCCCGCTTCCTT
>JAQGPB010000561.1 GCA_028293265.1 Pedosphaera sp.
ATCTTTGTGAAAAAAAGGCGGTTGTGGCCAATGTTTATGCGGGTTTGCTGCTTTCAGAAAAACACGATCTTTTTGGGGTGTGAAAAAATCTTTTTTCCCTACACGTAAAAAGGGTCGTTTTTCTGCATTTGGACCCTTTTTTTGTTTGGTGGCGGTACAAGGGGTTGCGGATGAAAGGGTTTGGGGTGGCTGAAGGGACGAATGGGACCTATGGGACGGATGGGGCCAATGGCGGGCGTGAGGCGAGAAGTCCGCGACCTCTTGGTTTTTCCACGTGGCTGCGGGGTCACCGACCCGCGCTCCGGCGGAGGTCGTGGTGGTACCGGCGAAATGCCCCCCTAGTTCCTCAACTTCCCCCTCGACAACCGGTGGTTCTCCATCGAAGCTTCAATCCGGCTGTAGCGGAAAACCAGCCGGTCAAATGCACAAAACCGCATGACAACGACTCATTCGACATCGCCATTTCTGGATTACGCCGCGCAACTGCGCGAATTCATCGGTCATCAATCTTCCAACGGCTCGCGCGGTGGCAATAAAACCGGCGAACTTGAGTTCAATCGCCTGGCGCTTCTGCTTTTCGGATTGCAATTGGCGCACAATGCGCCATACCGGCAATTCTGCCATTCGCGGAAAGTGGCCATTAAGGACACCAAGGATTGGACGCAAATTCCAGCAATGCCCACCCCCGGATTCAAGGAATTGGAACTCACCTGTCTTGAACCGCACCGGCGCACGACGGTATTTCCTTCCAGCGGCACCACGGGGCAGCAGCCCAGCCGCCACTTTCACAGCGCCGATTCGCTTTCGCTTTACGAAGCCTCGTTGCTGCCCTGGTTTCGGGCGAATTTGTTGCCGGTTGCGAATGGAGCAAAACCGCATGCGTTTGAAATTCCAGGGCGTGAGGAAACGACCTGGTTGTTTCTCACGCCTTCCCATGGTCACTCGCGCCATTCTTCGCTGGTTCATATGTTTGAAAGCGTTCGCCACGAGTTTGGTTCCGCAGCTTCGCATTTTACGGGCTCGGTCAATAACGATGGAACGTGGGATCTCGATTTGAACGCGACTGTCAGCGCGTTGCGCGACGCAATCGTCAAAAAGCGTCCGGTGATTCTTTGTGGAACTGCGTTCACGTTCGTTCACCTGCTCGATCACCTGGATCAAGCGAATTTGTTTTTGCGATTGCCGCCCGGCTCGCGCGCGCTGGAAACGGGCGGCTACAAGGGGCGTTCGCGGATTTTGCCCAAAGCCGAACTGCACGCGCTGATCACGGATCTGCTGGGAATTCCCGCCAGCCACATTGTCTGCGAATATGGCATGAGCGAACTCAGTTCGCAGGCTTATGATTCGGTTGCCGGGAAGGCGACCGCCGGTGGGCGCGTTTTTCATTTTCCGCCGTGGGCGCGCGCGCAAATAGTTTCGCCCGAGACGGGGCGGGAAGTTGGCGAGGGCGAAACGGGATTGATTCGCATTTTTGATTTGGCGAATGTCTATTCCGTGATGGCGATACAAACAGAGGACCTGGGCGTCCGGCGTGGCGAGGGTTTTGAATTGCTCGGGCGCGCCGCGATGGCCGAACCGCGCGGTTGCTCGCTGCGGAGCGTTTGAAAGAGAAATAAATGTTACAAGGAAGCCAAAAAATCAGTTTTTTAGACCGCCCTCACCATGAACCAAGGAAAGGAGCCGCCCCTCTCCCCGGCCCTCTCCCCACTCCTGCGTCGTGGGGCGAGGGAGAAGACCTTGAGCTTCGGATGGTTCAGGGGTTTAATACGCGAATCGTGCGTTCGGGGCATTCTCTCCCCCGGGGAGAGGGGGAGCGTTGCTGCGGCGCGTGGCCATTACAAGTTGCGGTCGCAGTCGCCGTTGCAACACATTTTTACAAAAAAAGGGAAGCTGCCATTGCGAATTTTGCTGACGCAATGCCAGCACATTTCGAGGCAACTCCAATTAATTTATGAAACGTTTGCTGCTGCTGGCTATTCTACTGTTCCCGATCATCACGCTGGTGTTGTGGGTTTGTTGGGGATCGAGCCGTCCGCGTCCAACTTCAAATCAACCGACGGGCAATACCAATGTCACCGCGATGCCGGCAGCCCACTAGGCCATGAGTTCGGACCACCATCATCGGGTGCGGACGCTCTGGCTCTCGGGCATTTTACATGCCTTCACGCATCTTTATCAGATGGCGCTGGTGCCGCTTTATTTGCTCATCCAAAAGGATTTTCAGCTTGCGAGCGAAGGTGAGGCCACGCTGCTGGTCACTGTCATGGGCATCGCGTATTTTCTGCCGAGTTATCCGATGGGCATGCTGGCGGACCGCGTGAGCCGGAAAAAACTTTTGGCAATTGGACTCGCGATCAATGGCCTGGGTTTTGTGGGGCTGGCGCTCGCGCCAAATTATGCGTGCGCCCTGGCTTGTGTGACGCTCGCTGGTTTTGGCGGCAGTTTTTATCACCCGGCGGCAACGGCGCTGGTGGCGAGGCTTTATCCCGTCGGGACGGGCAAGGCGCTCGGACTGGTGGCCATCGGCGCGAGCATCGGATTTTTTGTCAGCCCCATTTACACCGGATGGCGGGCGGAGATGGCGCACTCGTGGCGGCCGCCGATTCTGGAACTGGGTGTGCTTGGCATCGTGTGCGCAGGACTTTTTTATTGGCTGGCCGACGAAGAACGCGCTCCGGCTCCCCATGCACGGCACAATGCGCCGGCGCAAAAAATGTTTCCCACGAGCGCGCTGTGGCTTTTTTTTCTGTCGGCGAGCTTCTTTTTCAGCCTGCGCGATTTCGGCGGGACCGGCATGGCCAGCCTTTGTTCGCTTTTTCTCCAGCAGGCGCATGGGTTGGATCCGCAAAAGACCGGTTTGATTCTCTCCGGCATCTTCCTCGCATCGGCCATAAGCAATCCGCTCTTTGGCCGGCTGAGTGACCGTGGGCGCGTTCGTTGGGCGGCTTTTTTGATCACACTCGCTTTTGCCGTCATCGTCGTTTTTCCGCACTTGTCCAAGGCGTGGCTGTTCACCGCGTTGATGGCCTACGGGTTTTTCTTTCTCGCGAGTTATCCGGTGGTCGAGGCGGCCTTGATGGAATCGGTGCCGGATGCGGTGCGCGGGCGGGTGTTTGGGCTGTTCATCACCACCGGCGGTTTGATCGGCAACCTTTCACATTGGGCGATGGGCGCGGCGGTGCAAAAGCTCGGCATCAATGCAGCTTCGCCTGCGGCGTATTTTCCCATTTTCGGTTTCCTGGCGTTGATGGTGTTGCTCTCGCTGTTGGGTCTGCCTTGTTTGCACGCCATTCGCAAACGCGAAAGTCTTGATGCCCACGCAGGCGTTCGACCGCCGGATTCCCCGATCATCACTCCGCAATCCGCCATTGGAAAATGACCTTGCCAAATTATTTCATCGCGGACCTGCCGCCCGAAGCCACGCTCACCCAGGCGATGCTGGGGGAGGCGTGCCAGACCTTGAAAAGGAATCGCGAGCGTTACCTCGCGGAGCGGCCAACGACGGCGCTCATCAGGCTTTTGAGCGCGAACGCGGAAGACTGGCTCCAAACCGATTATCCCTTTCGCAAGCTGGTTTTGGAGCAAGGCCCCAAGGCGACTGGCTTTTCCAGCGCCACGCTGGCGAATGGACTTGATGCATTTTTTCGACGGTTGACGGCTGAAAATTTGCGCGCGCTGCTCATGCAGGACCTTGGCCATGTTCAACGGCCCGACGTTCTCGGCGCGACGAACGCGGAGACGGATGTTCAACGCGCCGCCGTTGTCAGAGGGCCGGAATTACTGGTTCATATCACCGCCGGCAGCCTGCCGAATCCCGTTTTCATGAGCATAGTGCTGGGCGTGCTGTTGCGTTCGGCGCAGTTTGTGAAGTGCGCGAGCGGGACTTCGTTTCTGCCGCGATTGTTCGCGCATTCGCTTTACGACGCCGATGCGAAGATTGGCGCGTGCCTGGAGATTGCGGAATGGCGCGGCGGGTCGGTTGATTTGGAAACGCCATTGTTCAATGAGGCCGATTGCGTCACCGTGACCGGCAGCGACGAAACCCTGACTGAAATCCGTTATCACATCCCCGCCAAGACGCGTTTTCTTGGCTACGGTCATCGAGTGAGTTTTGGCTACATTACGCATGAAGCGTTGTCCGGGTTTAATCCGAAAAAGATCGTCGCGCGCGCCGCGACCGACGTGGTGGCGTGGAACCAATTGGGCTGTCTTTCGCCGCATGTCATTTATGTGGAACATGGCGGCGCGGTGACGCCGGAGCAATTTGCGGAAATGCTGGCACGGGAGTTGGAGCTGCGCGAGGCGTCCGAGCCACGTGGCGAATTGCCGCCCGAGTCGGCGGCGGTCATCGCCTCCAAGCGCGCCTTTTACGAAATCCGCGCGGCGCATTCGCCCGAAACGCGTCAATGGCGCAGCGAAAACTCGACGGCTTGGACGGTTGTTTACGAAGCCGATCCGCGCTTCCAGCTTTCGTGCCTCAATCGCTTTATTTATGTGAAGGGTGTCACGGGCGTCACCGAAGCGTTGCAGGGTGCGGACAACATTCGCGGCCAGGTTTCGACGGTTGGCTTGGCCGCGACCGAGGACAAGTCCCAGGAGATTGTCACGCAACTTGCACGCTGGGGTGCGACTCGCATATGTCCGCTCGGCAAGATGCAGGACCCGCCGTTGCTTTGGCGTCACGACGGGCGGCCACCATTGGGTGATCTGGTGACTTGGACTGATTGGGAACAAGAGAACTAAAATTTGAAATTTGGGATTTGAAATGAAAATGGAATTACGCAAAATGTTTCAGTTTGAAGCTGCACATTTGCTGCCGCATCTGCCGAAATCGCACAAGTGCCGGCGGTTGCACGGGCACAGTTTCAAGGCGGAGATTGTGGTCGCCGGTGAATGCGATCCGAAGCTGGGCTGGGTGATGGATTATGCGCAGATCAGCGAAGTGTTTAAGCCGCTTTGGGAGAAGCTTGACCATCATTATCTGAATGAGATTCCGGGCCTGGAAAATCCGACCAGCGAAAATGTCGCGGCTTGGATTTGGAAACGGTTGAAGCCGAAGCTGCCGCAGTTGACCGAGGTGATCGTCGCGGAGACTTGCACGGCGAAGTGTGTTTATCGTGGGGAATGATGCGGGTTGACGAGCAGGCGGGCGTTGCAAAACAATCTCAAGGCCGATAAACCATGTTCGTTCCCGTTACTGGATCTTGCGGAATGGACTTCAACCCATTCGGATGGGGCAGAGGCATTGGCTTGGGCGACGATGATCCGAGGAACACCACGGCCATCAGCACCAGATTGGCCAGCACGACTGCGAACACTGTGTATTTGAGGACTTTCCTGGCTTCCATACGCTTTTGACTGAATGCGCAGATTGACAAAAAAACCGCCGTCGTCAACACTAGCCGCGTTTACGGTGATGTCGAATAACTCGCCGTGGCAGAACGTCTTTTATACGAACGACACATGATTAAACGGTTAAATGCCAATTCGCGCAAATCCCCTTTGCGATTCGAACCCACTTTGATTCCACTGGTTGCGGTGCTGGCTGCGGCTTCGTTGTCGCAGTTCGCGCGCGCTGAAGATGCGGTGGATTTCGTCACGCAGGTCCAACCAATCCTCGAAAACAACTGCGTCCGTTGCCATAACGGCGAGAAGGCCAAGCACAAACTGCGCCTCGACAACAAGGCAGATGCTTTCAAGGGTGGCGAGGATGGCGTGGAGATTGTTCCTGGCGATCCTGCGAAAAGTCCGCTGTACGCCAACACGCAATTGCCGCAGGATGACGACAAGAAAATGCCGCCCAAGGACGAAAACCTCACCAAAGCACAGGCCGAGACATTAAAGCTTTGGATCACGCAGGGAGCGAAGTGGCCCGATGGCGTGAAGTTGGTGTCTCGCAAAGTGGTGGTGGCCGAGACCGGCGATGATTCTGCCAACATCGTGGAAATCCGGAAGAAAATCCTGGCCGCCGGCGACAATCCCGATTCTGCGGCTGGCATGAAGGCTTACACGGATACCATCACGGGAACGAAAGTCACTTTTGACATGGTGCCGATTCCGGGCGGCTCCTTTTTGATGGGCAGTCCCGATAAGGAAGCCAATCGCAAGCCGGACGAAGGCCCGCAGCACAAGGTCACCATCTCGCCGTTTTGGATGGAAAAATGCGAAGTGACCTGGAACGAATTTGAGTTGTGGATGTATCCGGACAAGAAAGCCGCGGAAATCGCGGCCTCCAAGGATCCGACCGACGCCGTCACGCATCCCACCAAGCCGTATGTCGAAATGAGTTTCGGCATGGGCAAGGACGGTTTTCCTGCGATCAGCATGACGCAGCACGCGGCGAATACCTATTGCAAATGGCTCAGCGCGAAGACCGGTCATTATTATCGCCTGCCCACCGAGGCGGAATGGGAATACGCCTGTCGCGCCGGCACCACGACTGCTTATTTCTTTGGTGATGATCCGGCCAAGCTTGGCGAATACGCCTGGTTCGCCGACAACAGCGATGGCAAATACCAAAAAGTCGGCCAGAAAAAGCCCAATCCTTGGGGCTTGTACGACATGCACGGCAACGTGACGGAATGGGTGCTCGATCAATACAGCCCCGACGGTTACGGCAATCCTTCCGCCGATGGGCTGGTTGACCCTTGGGTGAAATCCACGAAGCCTTATCCCCAGAGCGTGCGCGGCGGTTCATGGCAGGATGCGCCCGAGCTGCTTCGCAGCGCGGCCCGGCGCGGTTCGGACAAGGACTGGAAAATCCAGGACCCGCAATTGCCCAAGAGCATCTGGTATCACACCGACGCGCAGTTTCTCGGCTTTCGCGTCGTCCGTCCGCTCAAGGTACCCTCGGCGGAGGAGTTGGCCAAATTTTGGAACAACGGCGTGGAGAAGGAATAGGATTGATTAATCCCCTTTTTCGGGCATAACTAGCAGCACTGACACCAAACATTGCCGCGCTGCGGCACCGACATCATCGAAAACTTATGAAACAATCAAACCAACCGGAATCGGAACCTCAACTTAACCGCCGTAGTTTTCTCAAGACCACCTCGACTGCGGTCGTTGGAGGCTCGCTGTTGGGCGGGTTGTCCATCCAGCGCAGCGCTTTTGCCGCCGGGGACGACACGATAAAAATTGCCCTCATTGGTTGCGGTGGCCGTGGTTCGGGCGCCGCCGACCAGACCTTGAGAGCTGCGGGCAAAGGGGTGAAGCTCATCGCCATGGCCGATGTCTCCGAATCGCATTTAAAATCCAAACTCGGAGCCATCAAAGACGCGCACCCTGACGCAGTGGACGTGCCGGCGGAAAATCAATTCGTCGGCTGGGATGCCTATAAAAAAGCGATTGAACTGGCTGATGTGGTGATCCTCGCGACACCACCCGGAATCCGGCCCATTCATCTCGAGGCTGCGGTGAATGCGGGCAAACATGTCTTCACGGAAAAACCGCTGGCGGTGGACGGACCCGGTGTGCGCAAGGTGCTGGCCGCGGCCGAAATGGCAAAGCAAAAGAATTTGAAGGTGGGCGTGGGATTGCAGCGCCGCCATCATCCGAACTACCTCGAAACCATTCAGCGCCTGCATGATGGCGCGATCGGCGACATCGTTTCCATGCGCTGCTATTGGAACGGCGAGCGTCCCTGGCAGCACCCGCGCAAGGACGGAGCGAGCGAGATGGAATTTCAGGTGGACAACTGGTATTATTTCACCTGGCTTTGCGGCGATCATATTGTCGAGCAGCACATTCACAATCTCGACGTGATGAACTGGGTCAAGCAGGCTCATCCGGTCAGGGCCTACGGCATGGGTGGCTGCCAGAAACCACGCACTTCCGACGACGGCGAGATTTTCGACCATCACGCGGTAGAATATGAATATGCAGACGGCACGCGGATGTACAGCCAATGCCGGCATATCCACGGCTGCTGGGATTCCGTCGCCGAACACGTGCAGGGAACTGCCGGGTCGGCGGACCTTCAGGACGGCGGAAGCTTTGTCATCAAGGGCAAGGAAACGTGGTCGGCAAAGGGCAAGGGCATCAATGCGTGGCAGGAGGAGCATTATCCCTTCTGGGACGCCATCCGGAACAACAAGCCTTACAACGAACTCGAATACGGCGCGCACAGCACCTTGACGGCCGTCATGGGCCGCATGGCGACTTACTCCGGCCGGATCGTTGAATGGGACCACGCGTTGAATTCAAAGGTGGATCTGAGCCCGTCTGCCTATTCTTGGGATGCCAAGCCTCAGCCCGCGATCGGGCCCGGAGGCCTTTACCCGGCGCCCATGCCCGGTGATCCCGAATGGGTCAAGAAAGTCATCTGATCCGGTTGCGAGTGCAATTAATCGTTTGCCAACATCACCCGCGCGTTTGTTCGTGCGGGTGATTTTCCATTTGGTCAGGCCCGAAAAACGTCATTTATCCCCCATTTGAAAAAAATCATTTCACCATCTGCTGTTACTTTGCTCATCGCGTTATTATTTATTTGCGCGGGCTGCCACTCGACGCCGCAGGATATTCCACTGAGCCGTTTTCAATTTTCAGAGCCGCACATGGGAACGGTTGTAAGCATCACGCTTTACGCACCCGATGCACACGCGGCCACCACCGCCGCCGAGGCTGCCTTCCGCAAGTTTGTCACCTTGGAGCGGATCATGACTTCGTACGATTCCAAGAGCGAATTGATGCAGTTGTGCCTGCGGCCTGTCGGCGTGCCGACGTGCGTCAGTCCGGAATTGTTTGAAATTTTGCAGGAGTCCAAGCGGGTGGCCAAGGAAACAGACGGTGCGTTCGACATCACGGTGGGCCCCTTCGTGCGGGCGTGGCGCGCGGCGCGGAAAAGTAATGTCCTCCCCACCGCGCAGGAAATTGCCGGGATGCGCCAGTCGGTGGGATACGAAAAGCTGCGTCTGGATGCGCGCGCGCAAACCGTCACGTTGCTTGCATCCAACATGAATCTGGACCTGGGCGGCATCGGAAAAGGTTATGCCGCTGACAAGGCGCTGGGCGTGATGCGGCGCATGGGCGTCACCCGGGCGCTGGTCGCGGCCAGCGGGGACATTGCCATTGGCGATGCGCCGCCCGGCAAGCCGGGCTGGAAGGTGGGCATCGAGGCACTGGACGGCGCGCCGGATGAACTCGCGCGCACCGTGCTGCTTCACAATGCCGGGGTCTCCACTTCTGGTGACACCGAGCAGAACGTGGAAATCGGTGGCGTCCGTTATTCGCACATCATTGATCCCAAAACCGGCTTGGGCATGACCGACCATATTCAAACCACCATCATCGGCCCGAATGCCACTGTCACGGACGGACTGGACACGCCGACTGCGATCATGGGGGTGCAGCGCGGAATGGCGCTGATTGATTCGCAGCCCAAGCTGTCCGCCCTGTTTGTGACCAGCGACGCGCAGGGCAAACATTATTTTCTCTCCCGCAGATTCAAGCAGCGGTTTGGCGGGAACTAGGACTTTGAATCAAATTCACGTTTGCCTCCGATGGTGAACCCGTTATTATTCGCAGTTGTTCAGACCGGCTGGGCTTATTAACCGCAGTTCGAACCGAACGGACATTCTATGGATAAAACCAACTTGGTGGCTCTCAATACGAAATTGGACCTGGTCAAGGAACAGGCGATCAAATTCGCCTTTGACAAGGGTCCTCAAATCGTCAGCGCCATTCTCATTCTCGTTGCCGGTGTCATCGTTGCGCGCTGGCTGGACCGGGGCGTGGCACGCGCGCTGAGCAAAAAGGACCTGGAGCCGCCGGTGCGAATGCTCATTTCCCGGATTCTGAAATTGCTGGTGGTCGGTTTCGCGTTCGTGATTGCGCTTGGCACCGCGGGGGTCAACGTCATGGCGCTGGTGGCGGGCATTGGCGTGGCAGGCGTCGGCGTCGGTCTGGCCATGCAGGGCGTGCTTAGCAACATTGTCGCCGGTCTCACGATCATTTTTACCAAACCATTTCGCGTCGGGGAGTTCATCCAGATTGGCAGCGTGGAGGGACTGGTGAAGAATATCGAACTGTTTTCGACGACGCTCTTGCACGGGGATCTTTCGCGCGTGGTGATTCCGAACCGGAAGATTGTCGGCGAGATATTGCATAACTACGGCAATATCCGGCAGCTCGATCTTTCTGTGGGCATTGGGTACGGGAGCAACGTGCAGGAGGTGCTTGCGCTGGTGCAGGACATTCTCGCGAAGAACCCGCGGGTGTTGCAGAATCCAGGACCTTTTATCGGGGTCAGCACCCTTGCGGATTTTTCCATCAACATCGCCATCAAGCCTTGGACGAATCTCGCTGATTATGGTCCGGCCCAAGCGGAGATTTATCAGACCATCCTTGATCGCTTTCGTGCCAAACAGATTGAGATTCCGTTCCCGCAACGTGAGGTGCGGTTGTTGAATCAGGTTCAGGCGGGTTAAAACGTTGCAACATTAAGTAGTTACAGCGTTGGACAAGCGGCGCGGTTTTACAAATTTTGCAGCCAGAGGCGGGCGAAAGCGGGCGGAGGCGGACTTAGGCGTTGGTTGGCTTGATTTTACTGGGTGAATGTTTCCTTTGCGGGCTTCTCCTCGAGTTTCCCACCTTCACCCTCAACCAGCCCCTTTCAACCTCTTTATCAAAGAACCGACTGCTACTACACAGGGAGGAGCATAGCACAGGTTTTTGGTTGTGCAAGGGATGCGAAACTTTTTCCGAGCGTATCGCGGAGCACCGCTTTGAGGTTGGGGCAATATGGAAAGCTCGTTTTTAAGCTCCAAGCACCAACATCCAAGCTCCAGAGAAGCTCCAAGCACCAATTTCCAACGGGCGCGCGTTGGATTGCAACCCAACACCGTATCAGCTACTGGCGGCTGGAAAGCCGCCGGAACCCGCACAATGGAAAGTGTGCGCTACGCTGGCAGAGCAGGCGGAGATTTACCAAACTATTCTCGACCGTTTTCGCGCCGAACAGATTGAGATTCCGTTTCCGCAATGGGAGGTACGGCTATTGAATCAGGCTCGGCCGGGATAAGCGCTTGTGCAAAATAAATGAGACAAATAGTCAGTGGAAAGCCCGCCCTCACCCCGGCCCAATGGCTTCCCAAGCCCGCCAGGAGTCAGTTTCCCCATAGGAGACGAACGCTTCGTGTTACGTGGTCCCCCCAGGAGAGAACGCCTCGGACTATGCACGCGCGTTGGACCCAGGAACCGGAGATGCTCGCGGGGCTCGCCTCGCTGCGCTCGAAAGTGAGGGGTAATCGGGCTTTTGTACCCAGGGTAGGCGCGCAAAACAGCCGAGCGCGCCAACCCTGGGCTAAGTGACGAAACCCCGTTGGGGTTTTCAGAGCAGTCAAGTAACGGACATAAAAAGGACGGTTCATGGAGAAGGTGATACGTCTGGCGCCACCTGATTGCAAAAGGCATGATCGTTTATAGTCGCCGATCATGGCCACTGTCTGGCTTGCCGAGGTGTGACATTACTTTTGCCAAGCCGTCTAGAGGAAATTATTTCAACAGGTGATAAAGATTATGCAGAAAGGCCACGTTGTCGGCTTGGACGTAGTGCATGGCGCCGCCCATGCGGGAAAAGCTTTTGCAGAAGCGCAGGTAGTATGCCGGGTTGTCCTTGGGCGGTTCGCCTTTGGTCCAGTCCCAGTTGCCGCCGTCCTGGATGTCCACGACGTAAATCGTATGGCCGTGGACGATGGCCCGGCGGCCCTGCATGCGGAGGTTGTTTACGCAACTGATGCTTTTTTCGAATACCTGCGGGGCCATGATGGCTGAACCGACGGACAACACGACGCCGTTGTCGAGGTTGTCCACCGCCGTGCCGAACAGGCGGAAATCCATCTCGGCCGCGCGGCCGATTGCCGCACCATTGAACATGGGATGGTTGGAGATGATGTCGTAACCGATGCCGGGATGGACGGTCAGCGGAATGCCGTGGACGAAGGCTTTGCCGAGCACGGAACTTTTTTTCCATGGATGCGACACTTGGATACGTTCGCCGCCCAAACGATGCGTCAACATCACCTGCAACATTTCGGCGCGGGCCGGGGCGAGCGGGTGCGCCGGTTCCGTGCGCAGCGATTCTTCCAACGCCTTGGGATTGGGCAGCGTGACGCCGTCTTCCATGATGAACCGGCCGAGGCTTTGGCCGTAACCTTCGCCGCGCAGACCGCCGGCCAGCAACGCCAGGTTGATGA
>JAQGPB010000562.1 GCA_028293265.1 Pedosphaera sp.
ATCTTTGTGAAAAAAAGGCGGTTGTGGCCAATGTTTATGCGGGTTTGCTGCTTTCAGAAAAACACGATCTTTTTGGGGTGTGAAAAAATCTTTTTTCCCTACACGTAAAAAGGGTCGTTTTTCTGCAACGGGGCAGGAGGGTTTTTAACCACGGATGGACCCGAGTTCGGCAGGCGAATGATGGAGCGCGGGTCGTGGTGGTACCGGCGAAATGCGCCCCGGCATGGTCAAATTGTGAATTTTGAATCGACTCCGCCCACGGTTACACCTATCTTCGCAAATATTGACCTATGTAGAACTGTTCCCGATGGTGGAGAGCAGATTGAAGCTCAGTTTGATTTGTTTTCGTGCTGGAAACGTGACGGCGTGGGCCTAATTGGGTGGTTTAGAGGAAGGACATAATAAAAATATGCGACGCTTTCACTCCTATGAATTCAAAGGTGGTTTATTTGCGAGAATCGCAGGGCTTTTGACATTGGCCTGCATCATAGCAGGGTGCGCGGCGCAACACCCGTCACCCGAAACTGCACAACCCTCCCAATCACCCATCTCCCAGCGGAACATTGCACCTGATGGACCAGAACCGATTCAGCCCAAACACGGCCCACCTTTTAACTCCGTCCGTAGCTTTCCTTTGCAGGAGCCGCCGCCACTAGCGGCATATGATGCGATGTTGGTAAAGACAATAAAAACCCATTGGTACAACCTGCTCGATAAGCGTGATTTCCCAGGCAAGACAGGAAAGGTGATCCTTGAGTTTCATCTGCACGCCGATGGGCAAGTAAGTAACCTCAAAGTCCTTGAATCAGATGTAGGTAATGTCCGAACTTATGTATGCACAGTAGCAGTGAAGGATCCTGCCCCATATATGCCTTGGCCTTCGGAAGTGCGCCGAATTGTGGGTAGCGATGACCGTGTGATCACTTTTACTTTCAACTACGAGTAGTAATTCCATGGCCTGTCTTTCTTTATTTCAAACCTTCAAATTATGCGCTTTCAACTCGACACGGGTTACTAACTTTGACACTCTCAAGGCGTTCCGCCGCTGAATGTTTTACACGCCGCCACGTCAAAAAATCTGACTATGAACCAGTTATCCCGCCGCAAATTTCTTGGCAAGTCCGCCCTCGCCGCCGGCCTCGCGCCGGTCGCGCTCAGCGAGCTTGGTTCGCCGTTTATCCGTTCCGCGCGCGCGGGCGAACCGGGGGCGAATGAGAAAATCCGCCTGGGCGTCATCGGCTGCGGCGGACAGGGGCAGGTTGATTTCAAGGATTTTCTCGCCAACCCGGAGGTGGATTGCGCGGTGATTTGCGACGTGGATGATGCGCGCATTGCGAAGGGTCTCGAAATTTGCGAAAAGGCGAGAGAGAAAAAACCGGACATCGTGAAAGATTTCCGCCGCGTGCTGGACCGCAAGGACGTGGACATGGTGCTGATCGCCACGCCAGACCATTGGCACGCGCTGCCGACGGTGCTGGCCTGCCAGGCGGGCAAGGATGTGTATGTTGAGAAGCCGCTGGCCAAAACGATTGACGAAGGCCATGCGATGCTCGAAGCGTCGCGGCGGCACAACCGCGTGGTGCAGATGGGTTCGCAATGGCGCAGTTGCCGGCATATCATCGAAGCGGCCGACATGGTGCGCTCCGGCAAATTGGGCAAGGTGAACATGGTGCGCGGCTGGGCGTACCTGGATTGGCTCCCGGCGATTGGCAATCCCGGCGATTGGCAATCCCGCCGATTGTCCGCCGCCGCCCGGCGTGGATTATGATTTCTGGCTCGGGCCCGCGCCGAAACGGCCTTTCAATCCGAATCGTTTTCACTTCAACTTCCGCTGGTTCTGGGATTACGCGGGCGGACTGATGACCGATTGGGGCGTGCATTTGATCAATATGATGCTGATGGGGATGGGGCCGGATTCGCCGCAAACCATTTCTTCCACCGGCGGCAAATACAAATTCGAGGACAATTCCGAGACGCCCGATTCGCAGGTGACGGTCTATCAATTTCCGAATTACATCCTGATCTGGGAGCACAAGGCGGGCTTGAACAACGGACTGAACAGCCGGCCTTGGGGCGTGGAATGGAACGGCACCGACGCCACCATCATCCTCAACGACGAAGGCTACCAGATCATCCCAGAGAAAAAAGGCAGCGGTGCCCTGGACCCGGCCAAGAAGCCCGGCAGCGGCAATCCGCATCCGGCGCACGTCAGGAATTTTCTCGATTGCGTCAAATCACGCCAGCAACCAGTGCTTAATTTGGAAATCGGCCACCACGTTTCGACCGTCGCGCATCTGGGAAATATTTCTTATCGCACCGGGCGGAAGCTGGTCTGGGACGGCGCGAGCCAGAAGATTGTTGGCGACCATGCGGCGGACAAATTGGTGGGCGTCAAATATCGCCAGCCGTGGCATCTACCATATTCGCAAAGGGCGTAAAAGACTTTCAAAGCTTGAACGCCTCTTTCACCGACGACAAAAACTTGCTCTCCTCGGCGGAGACGCTGCCGTCCATGGCGGTGAGTTCGCTCAGAAAGTCATAGATGCTTTGCTGGTCTTTCTTGACGGTGAATTCCCGGTCAGCGCGGCGGTGAGGGTTTTCACGGCGGCGGCGGTCTGTGATTTGCGGCGGACGCGCGTGACCGAGGCGTCGAATTCGCGATTGCGGTCGTAGTCGGAGGCGAAGCCCATGGCAGCCAGAAGCTGCTGCACACGCGCCTCCTCGACCTGGGCGAGGTTGCCGTCCATATACATGGCCAGCACCAGGAGGTCGAGCAGCGCCTGGTTTTGTTGCGGGGTGAATCCTGCCAGGTTCAAGCCTCCCGGAGCGGCGGGTCGTGGGGTGTTTTTCTTCGGCATAACGTCTCAAATTTTAAATCCGCTCGTATGATAATTGCCGCGCGAGATTTGTCCATCAAACTTGCTTTTCGCCGAGAATATCGTTTGAAGCGGGCGCTGGCAGCGGTCGATTTGAATGTTGCATTGGGGGTCAAAAAAGTACACTGTCCTGCGTGACCAAGTTCCCAAACTTGCCGGCCAACCGGCATTGATTCCACACGCGAATCATCCTCACTCCCGACGTTATGGTAAGAAGCTTTTCAGAAGGCCACGGACGAAGGCTCGGAAACATCGAACATCCAACATCGAACATCCAACATCGAGCTCCGAAATTTCGCTTTGGATCTTGCGCGCTTGAAATGTGGCGGGCTTGGATGCTGGCAGCCATTGGACTGCTCATTTCGTGGCAGGCGTTCGCGGGCGGGACCTGGGCGCCGTTGCTTCACGCGCCGCCAGCGGGGCTTAACAACAGCCTTGTGCTGGGCGATGGGACGGTCATTGCCGGGGATGGCGGAAACCATTGGTACAAATTGACGCCGGACAGCCACGGCAGCTATGTCAACGGCACCTGGACACAGGCCGCCTCGACATTATACACGCGGCTGTTTTTTTCTTCGCAGGTTCTGACCAACGGGAACCTATACGTGGATGG
>JAQGPB010000602.1 GCA_028293265.1 Pedosphaera sp.
CGAACATCGAACATCGAACATCGAACATCGAACATCGAATCGGTGGAGGGGAACGGCACAAGGCGGTACTGGGCGGTACAAAGCGGTACAGGATCGGGTTATGCCAAGGGGGAGTTTCACAGAAGCAAACGAAGGAAACGAAGGGGGGAGCCAGGGGCGCGGGCGTCCTTGGCGGCACCCGGGGCGGGCGCGGTCCCTAGGGCTGGGGGCGGGTTGGGTTCTGTAACACATCGAAATTGCGTTGTAAGTGTGATTAAGTGTTACAAGGCGTTACAGGGCGTTACAAAACGTTGGCGGAGCGGGTAAATGCATGGCTTTTTCGTGCCGAGGCTCTGGGTTGGGGGTTGCGCGTGCTGCGAGCCGGGACGGCTCGCGGTCCGGGCTTGAAGCGGCGCGGGGCGGCAAGGCCGGCAAACGGTCTCTTTTTTGGCCATTTGTAAGAAAAAAACTTTTGTTTTGTCGGGCGGAAAAATGTGAGCAAACCTGAGCCGATGTGAGTTGATCTGAGCAAGCCTGAGTAATTCTGAGCCGGGATGCGGGTTGATCGGAGCAGAATTGAGCCAAGCTGAGTTGGCGGGGCCGGGTGCTGGAACGGGCAAGGCACCGGATGCGGTGACGTTCCAAGGCAAAGGGATTGTCTCCGGCAACCGCTTGGCCGGTTCTCGTGGATACCGGAGGGTGTCCTCTGTGTGCTCCTTTGTCCACACTCAGAAACTTTGTCATTAAAGGGGGCGCGGTGTCGAGGATTATCGGAAATTTGTTTTTATACGGAGCGCGGGGCGGCGGAGGTGTTTGAATCAATCTGGCGCGGCATGGGCGCTCTTACGTTGCTACGGGTCGGAGACCCGAGCTTCGTTGAAAGGGGCGATCCTCAGAGATGCTCGCGTGGCTTGCCTCGTTGCGCCCGAAAGTGTGGACTTGAATCGGGTTTGGGAACCCAAGGCAAAGCTGTCCGGGAAGGCGTTTTTTATAGTCCGAGCATCCGAGCCAGGCCGTCGGACACTTTGTCCATCGTTTCAGGCCCGATCTGTCCGATAAAGCGTCCGATTTTGGCGTTGTCTACGCCGCCCAAGCCGATGAGGTTGATCACGGATGCGTCATGCAACCAGGCTGGCCTGGGAAATTCCACCTCGCATTCGCCGCCCCGCGGCTGGCTGGTCAAAGGGGCAATCACGGACATATTGCGCTGGCTGTCCGCCTTGGGTATCGAGACAATGACGCACGTCCGGCTTTTCGCCGTCATGCCCAGATCCACCAGATGAATATCACCTCTTTTCAATGGCATCATAATTCACCCTGGGGGCCGGCTCGAGCTTTTCCCAGGTGTCCGCCATTGCTTCAGACATGTCTTCTTCCCTGGACATGGCTTGACGAACCCGCGGAACTCCGAACTTGATGGCCTGGCGCATCACATCTGCCACCGACAGCCCGGTGTCCTTAGCGGCGTGTTTGACCTCTTTGAGCAGATCTTCCGGCAGACCCAATGGGTAGGTAACTTGACTCATGTAAAAATCCTGCATGGCTTTAGCGCGTTTGCAAGCTTGGTTCGTGGCCGCATCAGCGCATCAGGTTTTCGATGACCATACGGGGTGCTTGATTTTTTGCGGTGCGGGGGTGGAGTTTTTGGCGGGCTTCTTTCAGCATTTTCCGGAGGCGGAGCGGCAATTTGGCGGTCAGGCGGGGGAAATTTTTCATTTGTTTGGCGGCTTCCGCAAGGAGGTCGGCCATGGAGCAGGCGTCGGCGAGGCTGACGTATTCGGCGGCGATTTTGTTTTTGGGGGCGCAGTTGTGGTAGTTGCCGAGGGCGACGCAGACGGCGGCGGTTTGGAAACCAAATTCCTGGAAGGCGGTGGCTTCGCAGGTGCCGCCGTACATGAGGGCGCGTTGAAATTGGAATGATTTGTCGCGGTGTTGGAGGCCGGCGGCGACTTCGCCCAGAAAACGGGTGGAGGCGGAATCGAAAATGGAGGCGCAGTCGCCGACGCGGATGATGACGCCCTGCCCCATCGTGGCGGGCGGCAGTTCGCGGCTGGTTTCCAGGGAGATGACGAGCGAGTTCGGCGGCAATTGGCGGGAACCGGCCACGGTCAATGCGCCGTGAAAACCGACTTCCTCGGCGCGCGAAATCACGCCAATCACGTTGACGCGGGCGCGGGTTTTTTGGAGCGTGATCATGGTGGCCAAAATGGTGGCGACGCCGATGAGGTCATCGCAGGCGCGGGCGTGGATGAGTCCATCGCGGAGGGCGAAATCTTCGAGTTCCCAGACGGCGAATTGGGGTGCGACCTTGGTTAATGGGCCGGCTGGGGAGCCGGCTCGCGGGGACGCTCGCCCCACCCGCAATGGCAAAGTATTCGACTGGCCGGTCATCACCGGAGTTTTGAGGGGATGGATTTCGAAATGCTTTTCTTTACCGATGCGTTTGCCCAGCGTGGCGGGTGTCGCTCCGGGCATCAGGCGGAGGGGGATGCCTTTCTCGAAATAGGCATCGCCGACGCCGCCGAGGAAGCGCGCGAGCCAACGATTGCCGGGAAGCGGGCGGATGATTTCAAAGCCGGGATGGTCGAGATGCGCGGCGAGGACAAACGGGCGTTGTTGGGGAGCGGTTTGCAGACGGACAAGCAGGTTGCCAAATTTGTCTCGCTGGCAGGCGAGGTGGTGTTCGGCGCAGATTTGCTCGACTTCGGCGCGGACAGCGGTTTCGTGGTACGGCGCGGCGGGATGACGGAGGAGGCGGGCGGCGATGGAGGAGAGGGTTTTTGGGTTCATTTGGGGGACGGTTATAGCGTTATAAGGGTTACATCGTTACAGGGTTACATCGTTGAATCGTTGTAACGATGCAACCTTGTATCTTATCGCAAAAACAGCTCCGCCGCGGCGTCAGCGAAGCGGAGGCCGGCGGGGGTGAGCTGGAAGCGGTGCGGATCGGAGCGGCCCCAGCCACGAGTTTCGAGTTGCTGGATTTCGGCGGACCATTCGCGGCGCAGGTCCCAGCCGGTGGCTTGCTGAAATTGTTCGAAGGGCCAGCCGACGTTCATGCGCAGGCCAAACGCGGCGATTTCACCGGCGCGCGCGCGGGGCGGCAGTTGTTCGCTGGTTTCAATGGCGCGTTTGCCTTTTTCCAGTTGATCGCAGTAGATCTGGGTATTGGACCAATTTTTGGTGCGGATTCCGCGCACGTAGCCGGTGGCGCTGGGGCCAAGGCCGTAGAAGGAACCGCCGCGCCAGTAGTTGACGTTGTGCTGGCAGGCGTGGGAGGGAATGGAGGGGCGGAGTGATGGAGTGTTGGAGTGTTGGGTTGGGGAAATGGAGATCACTGGTTGCATTTCATTTACGCTTACCTTCTCCCCTGCCCTCTCACCAGGGGAGCGGGAGATTGCTTCGGCAGTCGTGGGCTTGTGCCGGGCGAAGTTGGCGATTTCGTATTGGTGAAAGCCGGCGCGGGTGCTGTGTTCGATCAATTCCTCGTACATCGCGCAGGCCAGGTCTTCGTCCACGTCGAATTCGCCGGCCTTCAGTTGCGCGTAAAGCGGGGTGTCGTCTTCGTAGATGACTTCGTAGCTGGAAAGGTGCTCGCTGCCGAGGGCGGTGG
>JAQGPB010000615.1 GCA_028293265.1 Pedosphaera sp.
GATGACGCACACCCCCAGCCCGAGATACATTAACGTCGGGCCGCTGACCCCGCCCAAACCGGGGACACTGACCGTGTCAAGGGGTGGAATATTGATGTCAGCTTCGCTCGCAAACGCACCGGTTGAAGTGCCGAGGAGCGCCAGGATGATCCAGAACCATGATTTATTTTTTTGCATATGAATATGAGTAGGAGCCGGGATTTCGAAAGAAAGCACCGCCAAGGGCGGATTTATCATTGCAAGCTGCTTTATTTGAATGATTTAAATTCATTAGAATTTCTGCTATCCTTGGCTTTGGTTTTATTAGGCGTCTTTATTTCCTTTCCGCACGGCATTTCCATCGCCACTGATATCCATCAGATGGACAGGAACTAATACACTTTTTATCAAAAAAATTCAATTCAAAATCTGGCGTTTGATTTTCAGGCAGCCTAATGCATTTTAATGGTGAGTGTGCCGACACGCAGTTGAGAATCTTGGTAACCACGGTGATACCGCTAACATAGCCACATTGGCTCTTGAACGCAACCATCGTTTTGCAAGAGTGCGCAAGCATGGCAAACTTGTCTCACCCTCTTTTGCCTTGTTCCAACCACCCGCATTTCGCATTGTTTGATTCCATGGCTGACCGAATGATTTCTGAAGTTTTGACAAAGCCCGACGCCGCGTTGGAAATGACGCTGCGCCCTTCGTTGTTCTCCGAATTCACCGGCCAGGCCAAGGTCAAGGAACGCCTCGAAATCACCGTCGCCGCCGCCAAGCAACGGAATGAAGCCATTGACCACGTCCTGCTGAGCGGGCCGCCCGGCCTGGGCAAGACCACGCTGGCGAACATCATCGCCAAGTCCATGGGCGCAAATCTCAAAAGCACCAGCGGGCCGACGATTGAAAAGGCGGGCGACCTCGCCGGATTGCTCACCAATCTTGAAGAAGGCGATGTGCTCTTCATTGATGAAATTCATCGCCTGCAAAAAACCATCGAGGAATATCTTTATCCCGCGATGGAGGATTTCAAGCTGGACATCATCATTGACCAGGGACCGAACGCCCGCAGCGTGCGGCTGAACCTGCCGCGCTTCACGCTCATCGGCGCGACCACCCGCAGCGGCCTGCTTACCGCTCCCCTGCTCACCCGTTTTCCCGTGCGCGAACGGCTCGATTATTACCAGGCCGCCCAGCTTGAGGTGATTGTCGTGCGCTCGGCGCGGCTGCTGAACATCGAGATTGACGAGAATGGCGCGCGCGAAATCGCCCGCCGCAGCCGCGGCACGCCCCGCATCGCAAACAATCTGCTGCGCCGCGTGCGGGACTTCGCCCAGGTGCGCGGCGACGGGCGCATCAGCGCGGAGATTGCGGACAAATCGCTGGCGATGCTGGAGATTGATGAGTACGGTCTTGATGAAATGGACAAGCGGATTTTGGAAGCGGTCATCGTCAAATTCGGCGGCGGACCGGTGGGCGTAAGTTCGCTGGCCGTCGCGGTCGGCGAGGAACCGGACACCATCGAGGAAGTCTATGAGCCGTATTTGATCATGGAAGGCTACCTCAAGCGCACCCCGCAAGGCCGCGTCGCCACGGAACTGAGTTACAAGAAACTCGGCCTGAACCCGTCGGGCAATCAGCAGAAGTTGTTTTGATGGAAATGACATGCGCTACCAGATAATTTTCTTTTTTTCTGGTTGCGTCTGGTTCCTGATTGCCGGCATTACGGGCACCGCAGTGCCCGTATTTGGCGATAGGTGGTTTACGCATTTAATTGATGCTGTTATCACAGGCTTGGCGGTTGGAAATTTGACCAAACCACTGCTTTCACGCTGCTTTGGCACGCGCAACTGGTTCGCTTTGCCATTTCTTTCCGTTTTGTTGGGAACAGCCATATTCGGACTCCTGTTGCCTGTCTCCTGGGCGATTGCTTCATTGGTTAAAGGCAATGGCATGGTGGAGGGAAGTGCATTTTACCAGGTCCCGCTGATTCTGATTATCTATTCGATGTCAATTTATTTGCCTATTTTTTATCCACTTGCCCTGTTGAACAATCGGATAATTTATCGTTTCATTCGTTAAAATAGCTTCCCCTTCTTAGTTTAAAATTTCCCCGACCGGCTGGCGCAAACCGGCTGCCACGGGCAGGGAACTGAGCAACGCCCCCGCGTTGATCCATAAAAAAACTGAAGCCACGGCGCCGCTGAAATAAGGATTGCTGCCGTTGGAATTGAGCGCCCCGCCGGACATGCCAAGGCCTTGGAAAATGACGGAATGCAACAGCGCGGCCACCGCCACTGCGGCGACCGCCGCCAGATTCACAAGCAAAACATTTTCCAGCCAATGCTTGAAATAAAGCAAAACCGGCGGCGTGCCAAAACTTCGGAGCAGCGCGCCCACATACAGATTCTGGCGAAATTCCAGCACGGCAATCGCGCCATACACCAGCGCCACCGCCGCCCCGAGCATCGCCGCGAGCAGGCCCTGCCATTCCAATTGCCGGCGTTTCAATTCATCCAGGTCGCGCAGCAATGGGAGCGCGCTTTGGATCTGCGGCGGCGCGCGCTGGTCCATCGCGGACAAGGTGTTCACCGCCGCAATGATCTGTTCCATCGGCGGCGAACCCGGACGACGCTGAAAGACGGTCGTCTCCAGCCAGCCGAGCTGCTCTTCGTCCGCCAGCCAGCCTTGCGGCACGAGCAAAATACTTTCCGTGGCCACTCCGCGCAGCCAGTTTTGCGGTCGCGCCACATTCGCCAGCAGGGAGCGGTGGCCGATTTGCACGCGCACCAGTCCCTTCTCCGGCAGGTCATCGCTCAGGCAGACCACGGAAGTTTGCGACGAGAGCATCGCGGCTAACAGCGGCAACGCTTCCGGTGGATAGCTGAAAACGAGCAGATCGTTTTCCTGCAACTCGGTCCGTCCGCGAACGAACAATTGCCGGAGCCGCAGCTTCCGGCCATTCGCCGCCAGCAACCGCAACGGATCGGGGCCTTCGCCCTGTGGAAAATATAACGGCGAAGCGGGTGTGACGCTTTCGCGCACCAGCAGCGTGTCCAGGCCAAAGCGTTCGAGCCGATCGCGCAGGTTTCGTTCAAGCATCTGAAACGCGACCAGAATCACCGTCGCCACCATCACCAGCAGTCCGGTGACGAAGAGCCGCGCGAAGGGACTGCCGGGCTGTTCACACCAGCGTTTCCAGGTGTCTCTCCAAAGGTAGGAAGCGATTAAAGTCAATGATTTCATGGGCCAGGGGTTCGAGCCGCGCATCATGGGAACAGACCACGCAGAGCCGTTCGCCCACGACAAATTGTTCGAGCGAGCGCGCGATGACGCGGGTGTTCAGATCGTCCAGGCCGGAAGTCGGCTCGTCCAGGAGCAGCGCGCGCGGCTCCTTGACCAGCGCGCGCGCGATGGCTGCGCGTTGCTGCTGGCCGCCGGAGAGCGAATGCGGCAGACGCCGGGCGTATGGTTCCAATCCGAGCCGTTGCAGCCAGAGCGCGGAATTTTCCGCGATCGTTTCAGGGGGCAATTCCGCGAGGCTGGCCGCCAAGGTTAGGTTGCGCTGCACCGAGGCGAGCGGCAGCAGGTTCAAGTGTTGAAAAACAAAACCAAGCTGGCGGCGCTGAAATTCAGCATCGGACGGCGCGGACCCAAGCGGCGTGATGATGAGCCCCCGGGTGGGTTGCAGAAAACCGGCCAGCAACCTGAGCAGCGTGGACTTGCCGCAGCCCGAAGCTCCCTTGATCAAGGTGATGCCGGGTTTGAAAGTGTGATTGAAATATTCGATGATCCACGGCCGCTCGGACCGGTAGCGAAAGGCAAGGTTCAGGCAGCGCATAAGCTATGGAGTTTCAGCGCGGGTGAGATTGGAACCGTTGAGTCCAGCATTCCTTTGCGGCAGCGGCGGCAGGATGGCGAGTTCGGTCTGGCCTTCCACCAGCACTTGCGAACCGGGAAACAGTTGCGTCAAAGCTTCGTTCCAATGCCGGTTTTGAAACGCGTTCGGCTCGTGCAGCACCAGCGCGAGTTTTGGAACGATCCGCGCGGGCTGGGATAATTCCAGCCACAATTCACAACTCGGAGACGTTCCAACCAGTTGCGCCGCGGCGGCGGATTCTTCAAACGGAAATTGAAAATAATAAAATATTTCCTCGCGCACCTGAACTTTCTCGAGCTTTTTGAACGCAAACGGAGCTTCCAGATGCGAGCCATCGGACAACTGCACCACCGCCGTCAACTTGTCCGTGGGCAGGCCGGACCAGGCCACTTCCGCCAACGGCGTCCGCAACAAAATTGTTTTGAGATCGCGCACCACCGCCAGTTCCTGGCCGGCGCTGACCGGATATTCCGTGACGCCCTCGGCCAGTTGCAGGCTCGCAATCCATTGTCCGGCGAACGGCATCGTGAAGCGCGCCTGCGCCCGCCGCCGGTCAAATTCCAACTGCCGCCGCTCCAGTTCCATCCGCGCGCCCTCCAGATCAAATCCCAGCGTGGCGGAATTCGTGGCAGACAAAAACTCCAGCTTTTGCCTGGCCAGAGCGAGTTCCTTCCGTGCGTCCTCCAGCGAGCCGGATTTCAAATCGCCGTCGTGGTCCAAACCGGTCGCATTCATCGCCGCGCGCGC
>JAQGPB010000617.1 GCA_028293265.1 Pedosphaera sp.
GTCCGGCCCGAGGCCCTGGATCGAATGCGGGATCCCGCTGGGGAAATACCAGAGATCGTTCTTTTGCACATCGGCGACAAAACTTTTTCCGCCCGCATCAATCGCGGTGATCCGCGCCGTCCCATACAGCATGATGGACCATTCGCCGGCGCTGTGCCAGTGCAGTTCGCGGACGCCTCCTGCCGTGAGCCGCATGTTGACGCCGGCCATGGATTTTGAGACGGGCAGTTCCCGGACCGTCACCTCCCGCGACCAGCCGCCCTCATACACCCGCTTGTTCGCCAGGGAGAAGGGATACTTGAAGGTGGGGACGAGGCTTTTGGAGTCCGTGCCGGGCGGCCACATGGAATCCGGATTCTGGGCATCGAGCATCGGATCGTTCGGACCGGGATCGCTCCGGCTCCGATCGGTCTTCTCCCCACCGGCAGCGCGGGTTGCCGGCGCCATTCCGGCGACCGCAAGCGCGGCTCCCCCAATTCCCAGGAATCCACGCCGCGTGTAATTATCGTGCGGTAATGACCTCACATTCGCATCCTTGGATGAACTCTGATTGTGGCTTTTCATAGTAGGTGAACTTCGCACATTTCGGACCAACTTTCGAACAAAACGGACCGCACCAAGGAAGACGAAGAGTTGCGCGTTGCTTCTTTGATCAACTTAGGATAGGAAACCAGGATCATGATCACCAACGTGCGTTTCTATTTCAGTTTGCTGCTCCTGCCGTTGTTCGCCGGATGCGCATCGCCAAGACTCTCCGGCGTCGGCACCGCGATGCAGGCCGCGGTTGATGCCCGCGAAATCTCCGGTGCGGTCACGGTGGTTATCACCAAGGACAAGGTCATTCATTTGGAAGCCACGGGGTTGGAGGACATCGCTGCCAAAAAGCCCATGCAGCCAGACACCTTGTTCTGGATTGCCTCGATGACGAAGCCCATCACGGCCGTTTCCATTCTGATGTTGCAGGATGAGGGGAAGCTCGACGTAAACGATCCCATAGCGAAATATATCCCTGAGTTTTCCAACCTGAAAACTCCTTCCGGCCAGTCGGCCAACCTGACGATTGCCCAGGCGATGACTCATACCTCCGGCCTGGGCGAAGGGGATGGCAAGGCCGCGCGCAACGCGCATACGCTGGCCGACATGATTCCGATTTATCTGGCTTCGCCCATGCAATATGAACCGGGCTCCAAATGGAGCTACACGCAGTCCGGCATCAATACGGCGGCGCGCATTGTCGAGATTGCGAGCGGGATGTCCTTCGATACGTTCGTCCAGCAACGCATTCTTGATCCGCTGGATATGAAGCACACGACCTTCTATCCCGCGACCAAGCCGTCGGAGCGGCTTGTCGTTGCATACAATAAAGACAAAGCCACGGGCGCGCTTAGAGTAACGCCGCCGCGCACCGATTTCGGCGTGGTTGGGCGTCCGCCGTTCGGCAATGGCGGACTTTATTCCACCGGACCCGATTATGCCAAGTTTTGCCAGATGCTCCTGGGCGGAGGGGTGAGTCATGGCAAACGTTATCTCAGCCCTGCGGCCATGAAGCTGCTCACGACCGTGCAAACCGGCGATCTGCCCACGGGCTTTTTCCGGTCTCCGGAATACGGTCAATATGGCGCGAACTACGGTTGGGGAATTGGGACGTGCATCCTGCGAACTCCGCATCCGGGCGTCGCGGCCATGCTTTCACCGGGGACCTTCGGCCATGGCGGCGCGTGGGGCACGCAGGCGTGGATGGATCCTGTGCGAGGAGTGGCTTACGTTCTCATGGTGCAACGTTCCAACTTTGGCAACAGCGATGCCACCGATGTTCGTCGCGCGTTTCAACAAGCGGCCTCCGATGCGCTTGCTCAAAAAGCTCCGACGGCCAGCCAGTAGCTTGGTCCATTTTTTCATGGCTGGAATACCATATCCGCATTGACTTGCGGTTGCGATTGATTGCATGGTTGCGCCCGGGAAATTTCCGACCCTGCCGGCTGATGCGCTGGCGGGGTTTTTGATTCTCCAGCCATGAACGAAAGTCCGGCGAACTTGATGTCGAAGTTGAAGGCGCTGCCGCGCCCGGTCTGGGTGCTTTTCTTCGGCACATTTCTCAACAAGTTCGGCACGTTTGTCATTCCGTTCCTGGCATTGTATCTGACGAGCCGGGGGTTTTCGATCACCCAGGCGGGCCTGGCAATCAGCGCGTATGGGTTTGGCAACTTCATGGCCTCGGCGGTGGGCGGGCATCTGGCGGATACGTTTGGGCGGCGCAATACGATTGTATTTTCCATGTTCTCCGTGGCGGTGGCGATGATGCTGCTTTCGCAGGCGACGAGTTTTGGAACCATTATTGTGTTCACGGCGTTGGCGGGATTGACGGGGGAAATGTACCGGCCCGCGTCGGCGGCGCTGCTGGCGGACCTTATTCCCGCCGGGGAACGAGTGACAGCTTATTCGGCTTATCGGATGGCGTTCAATGCGGGCTGGGCATTCGGCCCGGCGATGGCCGGTTTCCTGGCGGGGCATTCGTATTTCTGGCTGTTCCTTGGCGATGCGACGACGTCGTTTCTGTTTGGCATTGTCGCGTGGGTGGCTTTGCCGCATGGCGTGCGCGCGGCCAAGCAAGACCAGGGCTGGCTGCCAGCGCTCAAAATCATTTCACGGGACAAGACTTTCCTGCGCGTGCTGGTTGCATCGCTCGCCATCTCACTGGTGTTCCTGCAAATGGGTTCGACGTTCAGTTTGCAGGTGACTGGTCTGGGATTTTCGCCAACGACCTACGGCCTGCTGATTGGCTTCAATGGCTTGCTCGTCGTCCTGTGCGAACTGCCGATCACAACGGTTACGCAGCGGTTCCCGCCGAGGCGCATGATGGCGTTGGGTTACGCGCTCATAGGAACCGGCTTTGCCCTGAATGCATTCTCACGAACGGTGCCGGCGATGGCGTGCGTCATTTTTGTGTTCACGCTGGGTGAGATGATCAGCATTCCCGTCTCGGCGGCTTATGTGGCCGACCTGGCGCCGGTGCAATTTCGGGGCCGTTACACGGGCGCGGCGGGTTTCACCAGTGCGCTGGCCTTGATTTGCGGGCCGGGCCTGGGCATGGCG
>JAQGPB010000633.1 GCA_028293265.1 Pedosphaera sp.
ATTCGCGGGCGTGCGCCACGTGGTGCAAGACGAACCGGATGATGAATTCATGTTGCAGTCTGATTTTCAGCGGGGCATTTCACGACTTCGGGAATTCGGTTTGACCTATGACATCCTGATTTTTCATCGGCAGCTTCCTGCCGCCATCCAACTGGCGCGGGCCTTTCCCGAACAGCCGTTCGTGCTCGACCATCTCGGCAAGCCGGCCATCAAAGAACGGCAAATCTCCCCGTGGCGCGAACAAATTCGTGAACTGGCAGGCAGTCCAAATGTGTCTTGCAAGGTGTCAGGATTGGTCACCGAGGCGGATTGGAAAAACTGGCGACCCGCTGATTTTCAACCGTATTTTGAAATCGTGTTCGAAGCATTCGGCCCTGATCGCGTGATGTTTGGTTCGGACTGGCCGGTGGCGCTGCTGGCGGGCACTTACCGGCAGGTGTTTGATTTGGCGTGCGATTGTATCAGCCGCTACGGTGCGCAAACAGCGGCCAAATTTTTTGGCTCCAATGCGGTGAAATTTTACGGTATCGGGTGAAATGAATTATGGAAACACGTCCTTTGGGAAAAACTGGATTGCAATTGCCCGTTTTAAGTTTTGGCGCTTCGTCGCTCGGGCAGGAGTTTCGCAAAGTCAGCCTGGAGGAGGCGATGCGCAGCGTGCGCGTCGCGCTGGACTGCGGGCTGAACTTTATTGACACGTCGCCATTTTACGGGCGCGGGATGAGCGAAGTTTTGCTGGGCGTGGCGCTGCGTGATGTTCCCAGGGAGAGTTATGCGCTTTGCAGCAAATTGGGCCGCTATGATTTGAAACATTTTGATTTCAGCGCGCGGCGCGTGGCGGAGAGCGTGGATGTGAGCCTGCATCGCCTGGGCACGGATCATCTCGACATCATGCTCTGCCACGACATCGAATTCGTGCCGATGCAGCAGATCGTGGAGGAAACCATCCCCGCGCTGCGAAAAATCCAGAAACAGGGCAAGGTGCGCTTCATTGGAATTAGCGGATACCCACAGAAAATCTTCCGGTTTATCTGCGACCAGACGGACGTTGATTGCGTTCTGAGTTACAACCAATATACCTTGCAAAATACGCGGTTTGCCGACGAAACCATTCCGTATCTCAAGGCCAAGGGCGTCGGCATCATGAACGCCGGGCCGTTTTCGGCGCGGTTGCTGACGAACGCCCCGCTCCCCAATTGGCTCCAGGAACCGGAGAGCGTCAAGGTCGCAGCCCGCCGTGCCGCCGAACATTGCACGAAGCGGGGTGTTGATATTGCCAAGCTGGCATTGCAATTTTCCGTCGTGAACCCGGACATCACCACGACGATTGCCGGCAGCGCGAACCCGGAGAACATCCTCAATTGGGCCAAGTGGGCGTCCGAACCGATTGATCAAACGTTGCTCGCCGAAATATTGGAAATTTTGCGACCCGTCAAAAACATCGGCCACACGGAAGGACTGCCGGAGAATAATTGAAGCGGTTGGTGCGATACCATGAAAGCCATTCAACTCGAAAAGCCGCTCAGTTTTCGCATGATTGAATTGCCTGCCGACGCCGCGCCCCAGGCGGGAGAGGTGCTGGTGCGGGTGCATCGGGTCGGCATTTGCGGGACCGACATTTCGGGTTATCTGGGCAAGATGCCTTTTTTCAGTTACCCGCGGATACCGGGTCACGAGTTGGGAGTGGAAGTGCTTGCGGTTGGCGCGGGCGTTGCAAACGTCAAACCGGGTGACCGCTGTTCCGTCGAGCCATATATCAATTGTCAGAAATGTTATTCTTGCCGTCGCGGTCATACCAATTGTTGTGAGAATCATCAGACTCTGGGCGTGCATTGCGACGGCGGCTTGCGGCCGGAATTCATTGTGCCATCGCGCAAATTGCATGTCTCGCGAGAATTGAATTTCGAGCAGCTTGCCTTGGTGGAAACGCTTGGCATCGGTTGCCACGCCGTGAATCGCGGCCAGCCGAAACCCGGCGAACACGTTCTCGTGATCGGCGCGGGGCCGATTGGGCTTTCCGTAATTGAATTCGCGCGGCTCAGCGGCGCGAAGACCATCGTCATGGACATGAACGAGGCGCGGTTGGATTTTGTGCGAAATCAAATGCGCGTGCCCGACACCATCGCTGCGCGGGGCGATGGTTCGGAATTGAAACGCCTGGGCGAACTGACAGATGGCCAGCTTGCCAACGTGGTGATTGACGCGACTGGGAGCGAAAAAAGCATGGCCCATGCGCTCAACTATTGCACGTTCGCGGGGAGGTTGGTTTATGTTGGCATCACGCAAAAGGAGATTTCCTTTCCGCACGCGCCGGTATTGCATCGCAGGGAACTGACCATTCTTGCGAGCCGCAACGCGCTTTCGGCGGACTTCGCCCGCATCATCAAGCTGATCGAGAGTGGCGAGATTGACACGCGGCCATGGATCACGCACCACGCACGGTTTGACGACTTGATTGAAATTTTTCCCGATTGGGTGAAGCCGGAAACCGGCGTCATCAAGGCAATGGTGGAGCTTTGAAATCCGGGCTCAAAGCTTGAACATTTTCTTGGCATTGTCGTAAAGCAATTTGCGCTCGACGATTTTGCTTGGAACCAGTTTTCGGACGGTGACGATGGTTTGCGCGCCCGAACAGGACGGGCCCCGGCCGATCACATCGTTGCAATCACTGCCGTAAAGCAGCTTGTTTTGATGGCGGTCGAGGAAGGCGGTGGTGAAGTCTGGGTCGCGGTTCAGGGCATTCAAACCGGAGCCGGCGGAAAGATCGCCATACATGTTCGGATAATCGGCGAGCAGACGGTCGGTAATGCCGCCGGGCGTGATCTTGCCTGTGGGATACATCGTTGTTTGATCGCAGTTTTTGTCAATGTTGCTCCACCAGGTCTGGGCATGGCCGATAAAATTCACATTGGGATATTTCTCCAGGATTTTGTGAAAGCGTTCGATGTGGGTATTGTATTTGTTGTGCTGAAAATGCAGCAGCACCGGGATGCGATGTTCCTGCGCGATTTCGGCGATTTTCTCGATGCCCGGGGAATCGCAATTCACCTGAAATTTCTGTTCACCGATGCCGAGGGCGCCCTTTTTCAACCACTTCTCAATTTCAGCGCGCGCGCCCGGCAGACCGGCGACTTCGTTGGCAAAGAAGACATATTCGCCGGGATGATTGAGGACAAAATCATAACAGGCCTGATTGCCGGTGGCGTTGGCTTCCAACCCGTAGAGCGAACCGGCGGGCAACAGGATAGTCTGGGTGACATCCATCGCTTTTTGGTGGGCGAGCAATTGCTCGTCTGTGCGGAAGCTGTAATTGGTGTGCTGATGGATGTCAATGATCGGCTCGGGCGCTGCCGTCGGCGTCGCACCGCAACACGTTGCGGCGGTGGCCAGCAAGAGCAGGGAAGAGGAAGCAAGAAATTCGCGGCGGGAAAGAGAATGGTTCATGGCAAGGGACTGCTGTTAATTTATGGATTCAATTCTAAAACTTCCGTACTGGTAATTAAAAGCGCAATTCGTTGGGATAAATGGCTGCATCGTTTTAACAGAAGCAAACAAAGGAAATAAAGGACGATGCCATGCTCCGGAATTTTGTCGACAGGGCATTCTCATGCGGCTACGTGCCGGATTCTTTTTGGGAGCGAATCGCTTGCTGGAGTTTGCGATCACCGGTATAAATTTTTCGTTTGCGCGAGATTGCGCCGAATTCCGGAATGTTTGCTGAAGCTTTTATGAAAATCTGTTTTGCGTGGATGGGATGGTTCGCGGTTTCCCTGGTTCCTTTCAACCTCGTCACTGCGGCTGAGCCGGAGGTGACGGCGAAGGATTTGCCGCGCGCTCCGTTTGTTGCGGTGAAAGATGCGGTGGGGACAATTAGCGTCAAGCCGGGTTTTCATGTCGAACTGGTCGCGTCAGAACCGAAGGTGATGAGTCCGGTGGCGATGGCGTTTGATGAACGGGGGCGGCTGTTCGTGGTGGAGATGATTGATTATTCGGAGCGACGCGATGAGATGCCACATCTGGGCCGCGTCCGGATGCTGGAGGACACGACGGGCAGCGGCGTTTTCGACAAGAGCACCGTTTATGCGGACAATCTGCCGTGGCCGACGGCGGTGTTTTGCTGCAATGGCGGAATTTTGGTCGGCGCGACGCCGGATATTATTTACCTGAAGGACAGCAAGGGCGACGGCAAGGCGGACGTCCGGCAAGTGGTGTTCAGCGGGTTCGCCGCCGGCGTGGAACGCACGAATGTCCAGGAGATGCTGAACAGTTTTATCTGGGGGCTGGACAATAAAATTCACGGCGCGACCAGTGGCGAGGGCGGGCTCGTCAAATCTATCGAGCATCCCGAGGCCAAGCTGATTAATCTGCATG
>JAQGPB010000662.1 GCA_028293265.1 Pedosphaera sp.
TCCGCCGTCTGGTCGTGCGCTATGAGTACCATGCAGAGAATTTTCAGGGCTTAGTCCATCTGGCTGCGGCAGTTATACTCTTGAGGTATTTATGAGATGTGTTCTAGTATTGTAGTATTTTCCATTCAACTTTCGTGTTTGCGGTGCCAACATAGCATAAAAAAAGATGCATATTGGTATATGTTTATTTTAGGATATGTTCCATGCCCACATCTTTGATCCGCCTGGCGTTCATTGCAAGCTCACCGTCTTCCCCCCACAGCCGTTGAGAGGGCCGGGGTGAGGGCGAGCGTAAACACTGACTTTTACTGACATTACTTTTCTGAGGATCAATAGCCGGTGAAAGAGACCGGCCAGGGATTTTACTCTTTGTCCCCATAGCTCAAAACACAGAGCGGGAGTTTCCTAAACTCCAGGATGCTGGTGAGACTCCGGCTGGGGACACCATTTTGCGGGTGTGGTTCAACAGGAGTATGCGGCAGTGCCAAGGCCGAGACGACGGTGCGGTTCCGTTCACCCGCTCCATTTGGGGGCGTAGCTCACCAGCAGAGGTGCTTGCGCACGGCCACTACAGTCAGACTGAAAAGGTGGCGGCACGCTAGTGCCCGATCCCACCATTTTTGAGGGCATAGCTCAGCCAGTCAGAGCGGATGCTTCACATGCATCAGGTCGAAGGCGCGAATGCTTCTGCCCTCACCATTTCTGTCCCTGTGGTGTAGCCAGTCAACACACCTGCCTCTCAAGCAGGAGATCGCCGGAGCGAAGCCGGTCAGGGACGCCAATGTTCACGCCCCCAAAGCATTTTCAGCGATGCCCTCGCTCGGTAAGCGAGTTCAGCCCGGTGCAACTCCGGGTGGGGGCTCCAACTTTTGGAGCAGCGCTCAAGCAACGCGCAGTCGAACCAGCGTTCAGGCAGGCGTCATAAGCCAGCCGGGCCCGGGGCAGCACCGGGGACTGCGACCATTTTGCCTCCATGCAGCAGCCTGCGGATTTCTTTTGTAAAGAAATCCTGCCGGAGCATCACCGGCTGGAGGATCCACTTTATTTTTGCTCGCGTAGTCCAATGCAGAGACACGACGTCGAGAACGTCGCCAACCGTTGCCAGTACACCGGCGTCACGCTGCGCCCGGAAGAAGGCAACATTGACCACGTGGTGCCCCGCTCGCGCGGCGGCAGGGACGCGTGGGAAAATAGAGCAGTCCTTGAATGTATTGACCGTTCATATACTGACAAGACAATGGAACAAGCCTTAAAGGAGGCATCAGACAGGATAAAACTCTGTTATCAAGCCCATCTTGACGGTAAACTTTATTTGAATGCTTCTTGTGAACAAATGAGTTGGAAGGTTATTTCATTAACAAGCCAATTGTTCGGCATTTATTCCGAAGTGTCTGTTATCAACAATGCCACACCAGCCGTTCTGGAAGAAGCACAAAAGCAAAGAAAACAAAAAGTTGTGGAACACGCGGAGGCTTACCGAAATGCGTTTGATGTTTTACAGAAAGACTTCAAAGAACTTTTAGGATTCAACGGTATGGATTCAGTGTCCCATTAAATTAAGTATGAAGAAACAGGCGACCAAAGGGAGACCATTCGGATGATTGGTAATAATTCATTATTTTTTGTGGTGATGCTTGGCTTTGTGTGACGCTTTGAATTGTTTCACTTTCAACCAGTTCAAATAATCGCCAATAAAATCAAGGGTTTTAAAAGGGTATTTTTCATAAAACTCTCATTATCAATTATTTAAAACAATTCAAAACCCCTTGTAAAATGGTTAATGCTTACTATCCGAAATCAGAAGCTCTATCCAATTGAGCTACCGATGCATTGGGATGTGGACCGCAATTTCAACTCTTGCCCATCGCCGCCCTGGTTTCAAGGAAAAGCCACGTTGGTTCCCATTCCCAATGCGGGCTCATGTCAGGGGCGTGTTGCCCAATCCCCGGAGCGCGGGTCTGTGACCCGCAGCAACGTGAAAATATACGATAATCAACGCAGTTACAAGGCCGTTCGTCCAACCACGAGCTCTTTTTCATCTTTTTCGATTTGGGCAACACGCCCTCAGCCGGAACGATGCAGTTGAAACCGCAGATAAACGCAGATGGACACAGATAAGCAATCATTCGGAAGCATTTCATCCTGCCTTCGATGATCCACCTTTTGGTGACGAACGCCGAGCCTTCCTGCAAGCGTGTTTTCCCTGCTTCCATCTGCGTTTATCCGCGTTCATCTGCGGTTGAATTGAATTTGTCCGGCTCAGGACTTGGCGGCTTGTCAAAATTCTTCGACTTTGGGCAAGTCATACGTTTAAATCGGCTCATGAAATTCACCACGTTTTGCCAGCCAGTGCTGTTTTGCGGCATCTTCCTCGCAGCGCAGGCTGGGGCAGCCGAACCCAGCCAGCCCGCATTGTTGTGGCCGAACGGCGCGCCCGGAGAAACAAACACCGTCTCCACCGAGCATGATACGAGTGAGCCGGGCAAAGGGCTGGTGGCCGGAAAACCGGTCATCCGCCTGGGCAATGTTTCACAGCCCACAATCACCATCTATCGCCCGGCCGCGGCAGAACAGACGGGCACGGCGGTCATCGTATGTCCCGGCGGCGGCTATTCCATTCTCGCGTATGACCTGGAGGGAACGGAGGTGTGCGACTGGCTGAATTCAAAGGGTGTCACCGCCGTGCTGCTCAAATATCGTGTGCCGGCGAAAAACAGCATGGCTCCATTGCAGGACGCCCAGCGCGCGCTGGGATTGTTGCGGCACCGGGCGCAAGAATTTGGCGTTGATGCGCACCGCATCGGCATCCTGGGATTTTCCGCCGGGGGAAATCTCTCGGCGAGGCTCTCCGCGAATTGCGCCCAGCGCGCCTATCCGGAAGCGGACGCTGCGGACAAGGAGAGTTGCCGGCCCGATTTTCAGTTGTTGATTTATCCCGCCTATCTCGCCTCGGCCAAAGATCCCACGCAACTCGTTCCTGATGTTGCCGTCGGCACCAACACTGCGCCGACGTTCATTGTCATGGCGGAGGATGATCCGGTGAAGGTGGAGAATGCCCTGGCTTATGCGTCTGCATTGAAACTCGCGAAGTTGCCGGTGGAACTCCACGTTTATCCCACCGGCGGACACGGCTACGGCCTGCGCCGCACCAAAGAGCCGATCACGATGTGGCCCGACCGGGCGGCGGAATGGATGGAACACCGGGATTTATTGAAACGACAGTGAACGTCCGCCCCGGGCGCATCCGCGCACTGCCCCCGAACTTGCGGCCAGCGGGCCCCCTCTCCTCCATGCAATGGAGGAGAGGAGGCGCTGCTTGCCCGCGCCAACGATGGTTTTTCCAAACAAGATTTCCCTCTCCCACTCCTGCGTCGTGGGAGAGGGAGAAGAATCGGGGGCAGTGCGCGGATACACCCGTCCGCTCTGCGCCGATTTTCTGGCATTTTTCCGGCGGCTGACTTAATCTCGGCTGGTGAAAATAATTTCGTGGAACGTCAACGGGCTCCGCTCCGTGTTGCGCAAAAACTTTCTTGAGTATCTGGACAAGGAAGCGCCGGACATGCTTTGCCTCCAGGAAACCAAGGCCACGCCCGACGTGGTCGAGCAACTCTGGCCCTCGACCTATACCACCTACTGGAATTGCGCCCAGAAAAAGGGCTACTCCGGCACGGTCCTCTTCACCCGGCAGCGCCCGCTGGAGATCACCTGCGGCATCGGCATGGCGGAACATGACAACGAAGGCCGCGTGCTCACCGCTGAGTATCCCAATTTTTTCCTCGTCAACGCCTACGTTCCCAACTCCAAGCGCGAACTCACCCGCCTGCCTTATCGCCAGCAATGGGACCGTGATTTCCTCCGTTTCCTCAGAAAGCTTGAGCGCAAAAAGCCGGTCATTTTTTGCGGCGACCTCAATGTGGCCCACACGGAAATTGACCTCGCCAATCCCAGGGCCAACGTGCGCAACCACGGTTTTACCGAGGAGGAACGCGCCGGCTTTGGTGCCTTTGTCAAAGCGGGGTTCATTGACACGTTCCGCGAATTCGAGCGCGGTGGCGGCCATTACACCTGGTGGAGTCCCATGGGCGGCGCGCGTTCCCGCAATGTTGGCTGGCGGATTGATTATTTTCTGCTTTCCCCTGCGCTTCGTCCCAAGCTCAAGCGCGCGTTCATTCATTGCGAGGTGGCCGGTTCCGACCACTGCCCCGTCGGCATCGAGTTGGAGTAATCCGCCGACATTTCGAAATCCCTACCCAATCCATCCCCGCCACATTGGGGTGTACACCCAAAATCGCATTTCCCACCTTGCTCAAATCGCTTGCGTGAGGCATTGGTTTCATGCCGAATAATATCATCGCAGCAAGCAATCAAAGGAGGTCATTATGCCCGCAGAAGTTCAACAAAGATTCAGCGAGGGGAAAGTTGCCAAGGCCATCGAACAACAAACCGCAAAATTGCCGTCCGACATATTTCTTTGGGCCGCCGGCGGAGCCATTCTTGGCTCCCTGACGCTCAAAGCCCTTAAACGCAACCATGACGCCCTGTTCGTCGGCCAATGGGCGCCGGCTTTTTTGCTGCTCGGGGTTTACAACAAACTCGTCAAGCTCCACGGCTCGGATTGAGGCCGGGCGTGCGCAGCTTGTCGCTGTGCTCAGCAAGGCAGAGGTAGGGATGGCGCGCTGCGCCGTCCCTACCGGGAACAGGGTCGCGATGCGCCCTCCGTCTTGGGGCGCAACTGTCTCTTCTTGACCAGCACCGCGAATGGTTGAGGGTTGAGGGTGGGACAGGAAAGGGCCTGTACGCAAATTTTGACAGATTTGGTGAGAAACTCCGCGCCGTTTAAGAAGCTCCAAGCGTCCAAGCTCCAGAGAATAACCAAGCTCCAAGTTCCAATTGGCGGAATGAGGCTGGCTGGGCCAAATGGTTGATGGTTTGATGGTGCGGCCGCCAGAGCGTGAGGAAGGCAAGTGGTGGGGGTGAACTGACATACAAAGCGGTAATGGGAGGGGATTGTCAGGGGAATAAGCATGGTCAGAGGAATGGGATTTCAACAAAGGATTCATTTTTTAATATTTTATGTGAGTTAAGGCGGGTCAATGGGCTTGTGGGCTGAGGACAGGGAAGGGCTTGCGCGCAAATTTAGGCTGATTTAGCGAGAAACTCCGCCCCGAAGTGGTTGAGGGTTGAGCGTTGATGGTTGATGGCCGGGCGACGGGCGGGACGCCCGCGCCACCCGCCCGCCAAGCCTGCGGCATGGACCCTGACATACTCTATTATGAGCATTCATGAAACCCAGCTTACCAGAGGGGATGGTGGAAAATGAAACCTACGGTAGGTTTGACACACTTTTTTTATTGGATAAATCTTTGTGAAAAAAAGGCGGACGGGGGCAATGTTTACAGGCCATCCGTGCTTTCAGAAAAACACGCATTTTTCGCAGCCTGAAAAATACTTTTTTCCCTACACGCCAAAAGGGTCGTTTTTCTGCAATTAGACCCGATTTTTCAGGTTTTTAATTGGACACTGACCGATAAACTATTGCGGCAGAGAGGGATGGAAGCGGAAAGAAATGGCAGGGGAATGATTTGGCAGGGGAATGGGATGGAAATCGGGCGGTTCGGAAGAAATCGCGTTTTTATGGATTATTGATCCTCAGAAAAACCGTGTCAGTGAAAGTCAGTGTTTACGCCCGTCCTCACCCCGGCCCTCTCCCCGCGAGGAGAGGGTGAACGTGGCGGTCCTCTCAGCAAATGTTCACATCGCCGTAAGCAGTCACCGTCTTATCACCGGCAACCATCAGTTTGCAACTGTGACGCTATTTTTTGAGGATCAATAGCCCGCGGCCTGCCGATCAACCAGTTGGAGGAAGCGAGCTTGTGCCTTTTCCCAGATAGAAACATTCGCCAAGTTCGGTTCGAAAGTGCGGACGTCGCAGGAACGGGTGACGATGGAACGGAGTTCGACGAGGGAACTGATCTGGCCGCAAGCGCGGGCCTGGACGAGGAGGTTGCCGAGCGCGGTGGCCTCGACGGGGCCGGCGAGGACGCGGCGGGCGCAGGCGTCGGCGGTGAATTGGTTCAGCAAATCGTTGCGCGAACCGCCGCCGATGATGTGGATGACTTCAATGCGCGTGCCCGTCACTTCCTCCAGACCGCGCAAGACGGTTTGATAGATGAGCGCAAGGCTTTCGAGGGCGCAACGAACCAACGCGCCTTCGGATTCGGGCACGGGCTGGCCGGTTTCGCGGCAGAATTCCTGGATGGCGCGCGGCATGTCGGGCGGGTTCAGGAAACGCTGGTCGTTGGGATTGATCAATGAGACGAGCGGACGTTCGGCGGCGGCGACGCGCATGAGTTCGGCGTAATCGAGCTTTTTTCCGCGCACTTCAAAGGAGCGTTTGCATTGCTGCACGAGCCAGAGGCCCATGATGTTTTTCAAGAGGCGATAGGTGCCGTCCACGCCGCCTTCGTTGGTGAAATTCAATTCCAAAACGCGCGGTGAAAGCTGCGCCTCCTGCACTTCCACGCCCATCAGGGACCAGGTGCCGGAACTGAGATAGGCCCAATTGGCCTGGCCGGTGTGCGCGGTGGGAACGGCAGCGACGGCCGAGCCGGTGTCATGCGCGGCGGGCGCGATGACTGCGACGCCCTCAAGTCCGGTGCGTTCCGCGACCGAGGCGCGCAAAGGGCCGAGGCCCGTTCCAGGCCGCACGATTTCGGGAAAAATCTTCGCGGGCAGATTGAATTTTTCGATCAGTGCGCCGGACCATTTTCCCGCGGGGTTCAACAATTGGGTGGTGCTGGCATCTGTGAATTCACCCACGGTCGCGCCGGAAAGGCACCAGTGGAAATAATCTGGCATCATCAGCAAACGGTCGGCGGCGGCAAGAATTTCGGGTGCGTGCTTTTGCAACGCGAGCAATTGGTAAAGTGTGTTCAACTGCATGAACTGCAAACCAGTCTCGGCGAAGATGCCGGCACGTGGCACGCGGCTGAATGCCTCGTCCATGATGCCGCAAGTGCGATGGTCGCGGTAATGGTACGGCTGGCCGAGCATTTCGGAATTTTTGGAAAGCAGGACAAAATCCACGCCCCAGGTGTCCACGCCGACGGAGACGATGCGTTTGCCGTAGATCCGCGCGGCGGCGGTCAGGCCGTTTTGGATTTCGAGCCAAAGTCGCGCGACGTCCCAATGCAACCCATTGCCAATTTCCACCGGTTCGTTGGGAAAACGGTGGACTTGTTCGAGGCGCATCTGGCTGCCATCCCAAAGGCCGGCGATGATGCGGCCGCTTTCGGCGCCGAGATCGGC
>JAQGPB010000032.1 GCA_028293265.1 Pedosphaera sp.
CGGACAAAAGCGCGACGAAAGGGAAGTTCATGGACTTCCTGGCGCACAAAAATCTGCGCATCACCTCCCAACGCCAGGCCATTGTGGACACGGTGCTGAGCACGAACCAGCATTTCACGGCGGAACAGTTGCTGGAATGGTCGCGTCGGCGGGACAAATCGGTTTCGCGGGCAACGGTTTACCGGACGCTGCCGCTGCTGACCGAGGGCGGCCTGGTGCGGGAAATGGATTTCGGCAAGGATTACAAATTTTACGATCCCAACTACACCGAGCATCCCAACCACAATCATATCATCTGCAACGATTGCGAAAAAATCGTGGAGTTCGAGAGTGACAAGATCGAGAAGCTGGAATGCGAAATCACGCGGCGGCTCGGTTTCTCCATCAAGGCGCAACGGCTGCAAATCACCGGCACTTGCGAGGAGTTGAAAAAGCTCGGGGCATGCAAGAAAAAGAGCGGGTGCTGAGGCAGGGAAAGCTCCAAGCACCAAGCTCCAACATCCAGAGAATAACCAAGCACCAAATCCAAACGTCCGCGCTTGATGGTTGGAGTTTGGAGCTTCTCTGGATGTTGGAGCTTGGTGCTTGGAGCTTTGATCAAGTTCCGCCTCGACGCCTGCTGGCGGGATTGGCGGAGCCGGCAGCCGGTGATTGACCGGCCGGATTTTTCGGCCCGATTTCGAAAGTGCCGGCAACATAGCTTTGGTCGGGATCGGGCAGGCAAAGATAAACTTTGCCCGGCAGCCGGCCATCGGCAGTCGTGCCGAATTCGAGCTTCAGGGAGTAACCCTTGGCAAAGGTCAGCGTGCCGGGCGGTTTGGCGGGATCGTCCCTCCAACTGAGAACGACGCGCGGCTGATTGACGGTGTTGGTCGCCTCGACATTGAATGATTTGCCAGAGAGGGTTTCGCCGGATTTCAACGGCACCGAGATGAGAAACTGGTGTGGCGAACCGCTCGTCTGAACCAGGACGAGGGAGCCGCTCGAATAGACCGCATTTTCAACCGTAAAATCAGTGCCGTGATGTTTGCCGACGGCCGGACGGTTGGGGAATTGAACATTGGCAAGGTCGGATTTCCAGGTGGGTTTGCGTTTGGCCTGGGCGGCTTCCTCGGCGATCCTCGCCTGCTCAACGGCGGCACGGGCGGCTTCCTCTTCAGCTTGCTTCTTTTTCTCGGCCTGCTGTTTCAGATACGGCGCGCCAAATGCAAACCAACCCACGGCCAATGCCACCAATATGCCGCAGACAACGGCAATGGGAACGATCGGAAATTTCTTTTTCGCAGGCGGCGGTGCCACCGCCCTTGCACCCCAGGCAGGTTTCGCCGGGGCGTTCGCCGCGCCGGGAGGCGGCGCAGAATGAGCGTGGGCAGTTTTGTTGATGGTAAGTTTGCCGGCGACAGGGACGGCGGGCGCGGCGGGCTGCGGCTTGGGAACCGTGATGGGAGTTTGACAGACGGGGCAGGGAATCTGCATGCCGGCGTTGCTGGTGTCGCAGATGATGCTCTGGCTGCATTTGGGGCAGGCAAATTTAAAGTCGCTCATGAGTGTAACGGGATTTACTCTCTCTCATGGAGAGGGTTTAAACAAGCATCAATTCAGTCAGGCCAATTCTTTCACCACGTCTTTATACTCCCCCGCAGGAAGCGGTCTGGGTGTGACGGATTTGTTCAAAATCGAAACTTTGCCAATGAAGTTGTTCCCGGAATTGAAAAGCACCGGGCCGCGCACGGCCAGTTCACGGCAATGCGCCAGCGATGGCGCGCCGCCGGCCAGCGCGCCTTCCAGTTGGTCCACGAATTTGTAATGGTCGGCGTCCAGATCAATGGTCGGCGGCACTCCAAGTCCGGTCTGGGACAAAACCAGCCGCCAATCTTCAGTGACGGTATAGGCATCCGAACGCAGGGCGAGGAGGTCGGCGGTGGTCTTGACGGGGGCGAAGCGGGTGCGCGGCACGACGATGGCGCCAGCCCGGTCGAAGCATTCGATGGCCGCGCCCATGGCGGTTTCGAGCTGGAAAACTTTCGGCGAAGTCTTGTCCCGCGGATCAATGGTCTTCGCGTTTTTGATGATGGGCAGCGGGATGAAACCGCCGTGAGCATCGAGCAATTTCTTGAGGTGATCGAGGCGCACCCAGAGATTGTTGGTGTTGAAAAAGCGGTGGCGCCGGATGTCCTGAAAGGCGGGCAGGTCGGCTTCCGGGCATTGGGCGGATTCGCGGAGGAGCAGCCGTCCGTTGGCTTGGGCGAGATGGCCGCCCTTGCGATCGGAGGCGGTGCGTTCACAGACTTCCATGAGGAACGGGCGTTCGGAGGCGGCGAACCAGCCGAGCAAATTAAAGTCAAGGCTCGCGCCGAGATTGTCGGAATTGGAAACGAAAAGATATTTGACGCCGTCGGCGAGAAGACGGTCGAGCCAGCCGGAGCCGAGGAGCGAAGGGTAGAGATCGCCATGGCCGGGTGGGCACCATTCGAGTTCGGGATGCGTTGGCCACGTGGCGGGACGGAGAGTTTTGGCATCCACCTTGGGCACGGCGCTTTGCATCAGTTCGAGGCGCGAAGTTTCGCCGATGGCGGGATATTTTTTGAGAAAGTCGAGCGTGTCGCGGCTGGTGCTGAAACTGTTCATCAGCAGAAAACGGAGCGGAGAACTGTGCTTTTGGCGCAGGTATAGAATTTGTTTTGCGATGAAATCGAGAAAGGTGAGACCGTCCTTGATGGGCAGGAGGGATTTGGCCTTTTCGAGGCCCATGCTGGTGCCGAGGCCGCCATTGAGCTTGATGACGATGGCTTGGGAGAGAAGCGCACTGTCGTGGACGGATTGGGCGGCAATATCATCGAAGCGCGGCAGGTCGGTGACGGGCTGGATCTCGCTTTCGGGAAGCAGGCCGGTCTTGCCCGCGACAAGACTTTCGTAACTGTGGCGGAAGGCGCGAATGGCGGCGTCGGTTGCGCCGACGTTGCGCATTTTGATTTCGAATTCGAGGAAATCGGGTTGGCTCATAAGGTTAATCCAGGACAATGCCGGACAATTGTTGCCGCAGCCGGGGCGTTTGTCCATGGGGTAAAAGGCGAAAGTGCTGGAGGAAAATGGAGAGCGGGCTTATAAAAGACCGTACCTCGCATGAGGTTGGAAATTGAAACGTTGATCAAGAAATCCAAATGGAAACAGAAATAAAAGAGGTTCGCAAAACCGGCATAGGCCGGTTGGCGGCGCCTTTGATGGAGCTTTTCGGGCTGAGCTGGCCGCTGGCATTGGCCACAGTTTTTTTTCTGGCGGCGGTGATGGTGTTCACCGTGTTCTGGTCCATTCATTCCACGCCGCCGAAGACCCTGACGATCACCGCCGGGCCGCCGGGCAGCGTTTTCGAAACGAATGCCATAAAATATTCGAACATCCTGGCGAAGGTGCATGTCACGTTGAAAATCCTTCACTCCCAAGGCTCATTGGAGAATCTCCAGCGGCTGAATGATCCCGCGTTTCATGTGGACGTTGGATTTGTCCAGGGCGGCATCACCAACGGCACCAATGCCTATGGCGTGAACACGAACACGCTGATTTCGCTGGGCAGCATTTCGTATCAGCCGCTGCTGGTTTTTTATCGCGGCTCGAACTCGGTGGGCTTGCTTTCCGAATTTAGCGGCAAGCGGCTGGCGGTCGGCGCGCCCGGCAGCGGCGCGCGCTCGATGGCGCTGATGCTGCTGCAGCGCAATGGCATCGTGCCCGGCGGGCCGACCGTGTTCCTGGATCTGGATGCGGCGGAGGCGGCCAAGGCTTTGATAGAGGGCAAGGCGGATGCCGTGTTCATGATGGGAGATTCGGCCTCTCCCGCCGTCATGCGCCAGCTCCTGGGGGCCCCTGGCATCCAACTCATGGATTTCGCGCAGGCGGAAGGTTACGCGCGGCGGATTACTTATCTGAACAAGCTGACGTTGCCGCGGGGAGCATTCGATTTCGGCAAGGACATTCCCGCGCACGACGTGCGGCTCATCGGCCCGACGGTTGAACTCATTGCGCGGCCCTCTCTGCATCCCGCGTTGTCCGATTTGCTGCTGGAGGCGGCGGGTGAAGTGCATGGCCCCGCCGGCATTTTTCAGCAACGTGACGAATTCCCCGCGTTGCAGGAGCACGATTTCCCCATCAGCACCGAGGCGCAGCGCTACCACAAATCCGGAAAGACCTTTTTGTATCGCACCCTGCCGTTCGGGCTGGCGGCCCTGGCGAATTTTGTGCTGGTCGCATTTTTGCCCGTGCTGGTGGTGCTGATCCCAGCGGTGCGGATTGTGCCCACGATTTACAAATGGCGGATCAGGTTGATTTTCTATCGCTGGTATCGTGCATTGCTGGCGCTCGAACGGCAATTGAAAGGGCCATTGACGCCGGAGCAACGGAAGGAATTGGTCGCAGAACTGGACGAGATTGAAAAAGGAATCAACAAGATGAAGGTGCCGGCGTCTTTCGCCGGTGATTTTTATTCGTTGCGCACCAACGTTGATTTTGTCCGCGAACGGCTGGAAGACGGGGATGCGAAGCAACAGGTTGCCTGATTCAAGTTGAGTTGGCCGGTTTTTCCTGTTTCATTTGGCGCAAATGAATGGGTCAACTAAAAATGCAGGAATTGTTTTTCATTTGATTTGCCGGCTCAACTTTTTTCTGGTGGCACTGGCTTTGCCGCTCGAGGCGCAGGTGAACTACTCGCCTTATGCCTTCACGACAATCGCCGGCACCGCCAGCGCAGGGAGCGTTGATGGCACGAACCGCGCCGCCCGGTTCAACGAACCGCAATGCGCGGTCGTGGACGCTTCAAGCAATATTTTTGTGGCCGATACCGTCAGCAGCACCATTCGCAAAGTTTCGCCCAACGGAACCAACTGGGTCGTCACCACCATTGCCGGCGTCCCTAACTTGACGGGATCATCGGACGGCGTCGGTTCGGCAGCGCTGTTCAGCACCCCAGGCGGCATCACCATGGACACTGCGGGCGCGCTTTATGTCGCCGATTCGGGAAATCAAATCATCCGCAAAATGGTCTTAAACGGTTCGAACTGGATGGTGACCACCATTGCCGGCAGCCCTGGTAGCTATGGAATGCAGGATGGCACCAATGAATTAGCCGTTCTCGGCGATCCGGAAGGTATTTGCCGGGACGCGGCGGGTGATTTGTTTGTCGCTGATTATGTAAACAACGCCATCCGCAAAATCACGCCCGTGGGTACGAATTGGGTCGTGACCACGATTGCCGGCCAGGGGCAGGATGCGACTGGCCATGCCGATGGTTTGAACACCAACGCCACCTTCTATTATCCGCGGGCAATCACCATTGACAAAAATGGCAATCTGTTCGTCGGCGACGGCTTCAATTATCTGGTGCGAAAAATGACGCCGTCCGGCACCAATTGGATGACGACAACCATCGCCGGACAACTCTACCAAACGGGCGGGGATGATGGCATTGGCACCAATGCCACCTTCGAGTTCACGACCGGCCTGATCGCAGACGGCAATGGCAATGTGTTCGTGGCGGACGCGGAGGATTACACGATTCGCGAACTTTCGCCGAGCGGAACAAATTATGCGGTCACCACGCCCATCGGTGTTCATCGGGTCAATGGCTCCGCCGACGGCACCAACAGCGCCGCCTCATTTTTCGGCCCCTACGGTGTCACAATGGACAAAAATGGCGCCCTGATCATTTGCGACACCGGCAATTCCGAGATTCGCAGGGCCACGCCATCGGGGACGAATTGGGTTGTAAGCACATTGGCCGGCTTTGGCCAGAACGTCGGCAGCGCGGACGGCACCAACGGCGCGGCGCGGTTTAACCATCCTTTCGGCCTGGCGGTGGATGCTTCGGGCAATCTTTTCCTGGCGGATAATGCAAATTCCACCATCCGTAAGATTTCTCCCAGCGGCACCAATTGGATCGTCAGCACCATCGCCGGGCGGGCACAGTCCCCCGGTTTTGGCGACGGATTGGGCACCAACGCGTTTTTCTATTATCCAGACGCCGTGGCGGTGGACAGCAACGGAGTGGTTTACGTGGCGGATGCAGGTGATAATGTCCTGCGCAAACTGACGCCCTCGGGCACCAATTATCTGGTCACCACCATCGCGGGATCGAACTCCATCGGCAGCTCGGTGGACGGGACCAACTCGGTTGCGAGGTTTAACGGGCCCTCGGGCGTGGCGGTGGATGCCGCCACCAATATTTACGTGGCCGATTGCTACAACGCGACCATTCGTAAAGTCAAACCGGTGGGCACCAACTGGGTAACCACCACGATTGCCGGGTATCCCGGTGTGTTCAGTTATGCGGAAGGAACCGGCACAAACGCCCTGTTCAATTATCCGCGCGGCATCGCCGTGGACAAGAATGGCATCCTTTATGTCGCGGATTGGAACAATTACGTCATCCGCATGCTGACGCCGAGCGGCACCAACTACGTGTCCACCACCATCGCTGGAGCGAACACTTATGGCAGCGCGGATGGAACCAATCTCAACGCCAGCTTTGCCGCACCCTACCACATTGCCGTGGATGACTCCGGCACCCTGTACGTCACGGATTACAACAGCCAAACCGTGCGAAAAATTGTTCACGCCGGCACCAACTGGGTCGTCACCACGATGGGCGGAATTCCCGGTCAATATGGTTCCAGCGATGGCGTCGGCCCCGCCGCATTGTTCAATTATCCAGACGGGATGGCGGTGGATAAAAACGGTGTCATTTATGTTGCCGAGGATGTGAATTCCACAGTGGTCAAGGGCGTGGCTGTGCCGGTCATTGTGATCAGCCAGCCAGTCGTTGCCGCCGGACTGCTTCAGATTCCATTCCGGGTGGGAAATGCCGGACTGCCCAGTTTCAAGCTTCTGCAAACCGGTCTGCTCGGCGCTCCTTGGACCACCAACATTGCGGCGGTTCTGGCAACCAATATTGCAGGGACTTCCTATAAATTCACCATTCCCAAGCCGGCGGCGAATGAGTTTTATCGGATTCAGTCGCCGTGAGGCCGCGTAAATTGGGCCGATGCCATAATCAGAAAATTTCCCGAAGTTGCCCAATCTTTATCGTGCATTTCTCACCATGGATTCAATAAACTCATCCCATGAAACGCACTGCGGTTTTGAACGTGGTTGGACTTACCGAGTCGCTCTTCGGTCCGGCCACGCCGCGCATCAACCGCTTCCTCGCGCAAGGCGCCAAGGCCGGAATTGTCCCGGCTTTCCCCGCCGTAACCTGCACCGCGCAGTCCACGTATCTGACCGGCACGTCGCCCGCACAACACGGCATTGTCGGCAACGGCTGGTATGACCGTGAAGTCGCCGAAGTCCAGTTCTGGAAACAATCCAACCATCTTGTCCATGGCCGCAAAATTTGGGAGGAACTCCGCGAACTCGAACCCGGCTTCACCTGCGCCAAACTTTTCTGGTGGTACAACATGTACTCCAGCGCGGATTACTCCATCACGCCGCGCCCGATGTATCCCGCCGATGGCCGCAAATTTTTCGACATCTATTCCTGGCCTTAGTCCATCCGCACCGACATCAAGAAAGACCTCGGCGTATTTCCCTTCGCCACGTTTTGGGGACCGGCCGCCGGCATCAAGACCCCGCAAGGCGCGC
>JAQGPB010000071.1 GCA_028293265.1 Pedosphaera sp.
GATAAAACAGGGTGAGTCTTTTTGGTCGCCGCCTGCGCGACGGATTGTGCAGGCAATGTTTCCCGCTTTGTTGGCAGGGCTTGTTGTCAGCTTTAACATCGGAGACAACCTTGATGTTACGCTCGCCTGGGTCATTTTTTACGCTTTGGCTTTGCATGCCGCTGGTTCTTACATGCCGCGCGGCATTCGCCTATTCGCGTGGCTATTGCTTCTGGCGGGGCTTGGATTAGGCACATATTATGAGAGCGGACCTCGGCCCCGGGTATTTTCCGCAAACCTTGTGATGGGCCTTTTGTTCGGATTCACTCATCTGGCCTATGGCATCTATTTGTATTTCACCGAACCGCGGAAGAATGAAACGTGAATCCGGAACCATTTCTCAACCTCGACCGGGTCATTCACGAGAAGGGGCGGCTGGGCATCATGTCGTTGCTCGCCGCCACGCCGGAGCTTTCGTTTACAGAACTGCGCGACACGCTGGGCATGACGGATGGCAACGTGACCACGCACATCCGCACGTTGCAGGAAGCGGGTTATGTCTCCGTTGCCAAGTCGTACGAGAACAACCGCCCGCACACCACCTGCACGCTCACTCCCTTGGGGCGCAAAGCTTTCTCGGCCTACATCAATCTGCTGGAGCAGATCGTCCAGCAGACAAAAAATAAATAAATGAACTCTTTGAACGAAACGGGAGCAGCTTGGTCTTTAACTTTGTATTGCAAAGTGAACACAATATGAGAATCATCCGAGCGGAACATCTGGGCATGTGTTTTGGGGTGCGGGATGCCATTACGCTGGCCCGCAACACCACCGCGCCGCTGACCATCCTGGGCGATTTGGTCCACAACGAAACCGTCCTTTCCGACCTGCGCGCCCGCGGGATCAGCATCAAGCAACAGTTGGGCGAAGTCACCACGCCGAACGTAATGATCACGGCCCACGGCACTTCCGAACGAGCACTCAATGAAATCAAACGCCGAGGCTTGAATGTTCTTGAAGCGACTTGCCCGCTCGTGAGGGTTGCGCATCAAGCGGTCATGGAACTGGCCGCCACCGGGTTTCATCCGGTCATCATCGGCAAACGCGAGCATGTGGAAGTGCGCGGTTTGACCGGCGATCTGCAAGTTTTCGACGTAGTGCTGGATGAGGCGGAGGTGATGGAACTGACGGAGCGAGAACGGTTTGGCATCGCGGCGCAAACGACGCAGCCGATTGAAAAGGTTGAATGCTTGGTCAGCCTGATCCAGCAACGGTTTCCCAAGTCGGAAGTACGTTTTGTTGACACCGTCTGCCGTCCGACGAAACAGCGGCAGAGCGCGGCGGTGGAACTGGCGCAACAGTGCGATGTGGTGGTGGTGATCGGTGGGGCGCATAGCAACAACACGCATGAACTGGTCGCGACCTGCCGGCGACATTGCGCGCGGGTGCATCACGTGCAGGACGCGAACGGTTTGCGGGCAGAGTGGTTTGAGGGGGCGGAAACGGTTGGTATTACTGCTGGAACCTCCACGCCGGATGGGCTGATTAATTTTGTAGAAGGGCGAATTTTTGAATTCGCGTCGTGTCGGCAGGAAACGGCTTTAACGAGAAATTAAATCCCAGGCAACCAATGGATGCTGGAGTTAGAGGTTACGACCGCCCTCACCATGAACCGGAATTTTGAACAGGAGGAAACAGAGGAAACGGAGGTGGCAGCGCACGGCCACGGGAAAACCCTTCTCTCCCTGTTTGCTCTGTTAGCTCCTGTAGAATTATTGTCCCGTTCGGCTTCCGAAAGCGGTGTCGCGCTGCGCTTGCCACCGCACTCCAAAACCTGGTGGAGTTGCGGGTGGTTCAGCGGTTCAATGCACGAAATTTCCTGTGTGTTTAGGGCGGGCTTAAACACTAACCTTTCCGTGCATTATCCATCCAGAATTTTGCGCAGTCAAAAAACAACATCAAACAAGGAGGGGGTTCCATGAATCATGCCAAATGGATCGGTCACTTTAACAAAAACCGGCTGGACCGGCCCGAGCCGGACTGGTCGGCGCCGGTCACGGTGCCGCCGCAAGTGCTGGCGCCGATGCTCAAATCCATTGAACAATTTCGCCTGGGAGATGGCGGGGGACCGGCATCGTTGATTGCGCACGATGCCGGGAAATTTCGGAACAGATCGGAAGAAATACGCGCCATCGTGGATCTATGGTTTCGCGAGGAAGCGGAGCACGCGCGACTGCTCGGCTGCGCGGTGGACCGGTTTGGCGGTCGCCACATCAAATCGCACTGGAGTTTCACGGCGTTTTGCCTGTGCCGGCGGGCCTTGGGCGTGCGGTTCGAACTGCAAATCCTGTTGCTGACCGAACTCGTCAGCACGGCCTATTACCGGGTGCTTTGCGCGCATTCGCCGGACGCGCCGGTGGCGGATATGTGCCGCCTCATTTTGCGGGATGAAGCGGGCCATGTGGCGTTTCATCGTGACCGGCTGGCGGACGCGGGGCGGTCATCGCTCGGCTTGGGCGGCGCGTTTTGGCAGACGCAATTCTGGATCTTTGGCCACGCGGCGGCGGCGATGCTCTGGGTGAATCACGGGGCGTGCCTCACGGCCATCGGCGGTTCGCGCCGGGAATATTTTCACGAAGTGCGGCGGCAACTGGGGCGTTTCATCATGTCGCTGGACCGGTTGAGCGAATCGCTGACGGAGCGGGTTTACGCGGCGGCGCTGGCGGCTTCTGCCTGCAGTGGAAAGACATTGGAAACAGCCCACGAATAGGTTGCGCACCTGACTGGTAAAGGGCGTGAGAATCGGCTATAGAAAGTCGGCAATATTATGTCTGGAAGAACAGGAATTAACGCCCGTTCAAATAATACGATGCGCCTCATTTTGGCGCGGCGTCCCCCTCACCCCGGCCCGCTCCATAAACCGGAATTTTGCACAGGAGGAAACGGAGGGAACGAAGAGGGCGCCGGAAGCACTGATAAAGGCTGGGCGGATCGAAAGCGGTGTCGCGCTGCGCTTGCCACCGCACTCCAAAACCTGGCGGAGGTTTGGCGGGCCGTGATGGGCGTAAGCGCCGTTTTTTTTGTTGAACAACTGATTCGAACATTATGAAAGAGCGAACACGTTGGTTGACGGTCGCGGCTTATGCCGTGGCGATGGCCTGGCTCGAATCATCGGTGGTGTTTTACCTGCGCACGTTGTCCGACCGCATTGACCCGCACCAAACCGAGCCGCTGCCGCAAGTCGCGGGCCTGGCCGGGGTGGAATTGTGGCGCGAGGCGGCGACGCTGTTCATGCTTTTCGCCGTGGGGATGCTGGCGGGGAAAAACTGGCGCAGCCGCTGGGGCTATGCGGCGATTGCCTTCGGCGTCTGGGACATTTTCTATTACATCTTCCTCAAGGTCATCATCCGCTGGCCGAACTCACTCACCGATTGGGATCTGCTTTTTTTGCTGCCGCTGCCGTGGTGGGGGCCGGTAATCGCGCCGGTGCTGATTGCGACCCTGATGATCCTGTGGGGAACGCTCGCGAGCCAATGGGAACATCAACGCCGGTTCCGCTCCGAGTGGCGCGCGTGGGGCATCAACTTCGCGGGCATCCTGCTGGGCCTGTATGTGTTCATGGAAGACGCGATCCGCGTTGCCGGCCAGGGCGAGGACGCCTTGCGCATGATGTTGCCGACGCGGTTTGACTGGCCGCTGTTTGCGGTCGCGTTGCTCCTGATGACTGCGCCGGTGCTCTCGTGCGGTCGGCATATTCGCCGCGTCCGGGTGCAGGTCCCGACGTCCAATCTAAATGAAGAAGCGATGACATGAAAAACTTTCATGACATTGTGCATGCCGTTGGTGGTTTGGTCGTTTTGGGCCTTTGGAGCGTGCCGATTGCCCGCGGCATTAAGTTCCTGGCATACGCTTCGCACGTTTATGCCGAAGAACGGAGCATCAATTCCTATAACGATTACGCATACGGTCGTGAAATTCTTTTCGCTTATATTGTCGGTTTGCTGATCTCGGCGGGTCTTGTCTGGCTGCACCATTGGACAAAGGTCGGATTGCTCTGGGCACACTTTGGTGTTTCATGGATTGGAGTTTTGTTTATCATCCATGAGCAGCCGGAAGCGGTGATAACTTTGATCCCTGGTTTCGCCCCTATGTTGGTGACTGCGGGGTACGCTGTGCTCGGACTGGCGGGGTTGGCGGCTTCAATCGGCAATTGCAGCGTTAAATACGCTGCGAAAAATTTTTCAAAAAACACGATTTAATTATGAATGATTCAAAAATGATTTCGCGGCGGGCGACGGGATTTCCATTGCTGGCGTTGCTGTTCGCCTCGGGCATCGGGGTGATGCTCGCCGGATTGAGGATCGCGCGCACCAACGACTGGCATTATATGCTGCTGCCGGGAAATCTTTTTCTCGCCTGGCTGCCGCTGGTTTTTGCGCTGGGCGTTTATCATCTGCATCACCGTGGCGAACGCCGCACCGTGCGGCTCGGCGTGCTCGCGGGGCTGTGGCTGCTCTTCTTTCCCAACGCGCCTTACATCTTCACGGACCTCGTTCACATGTTCACCTGGTTTCGCGTGAATTTCTGGATGGATTTGAGCCTGGTGCTGTTGGTGGCGCTGACGGGATTTTTGGTGGGGTTCCTGTCATTGTATCTGATGCAACTGGTGGTGGTGGAGCGGTTCGGACGGGTGGCGGGCTGGATCTTTATTCTGGCGGTGGCGTGGCTGACCGGTTTTGGCGTTTATCTCGGCCGGTTTTTGCGCTGGAACAGTTGGGACGTGGTGATGCATCCGCTCGGATTGACCCATGCCATCGGGCACGTGGCCATCCATCCGCTGGCGGACCCGACTTCGGTGATTTTCCCGACCTTGTTCGCAACTTTTTTGTTTCTGGGATATTTGATGCTGTATGCGCTGACGCACATGCATCCCGGGGAATTAAAAATTAAAAATTAAAAATTAGGGCTATGCACTTGATTCCCCTAACCTCTACTGGTAGTGGTTGGCGGTGGACGACTATCCTGAATACGTGCTGGAATTCAATGATCAGTTTCGCGACGAGGCGGCCTGCCGCAGCTACTTGGAATCCCTGCGCTGGCCGCAAGGCCCTCGCTGTCCCCGTTGCCCGCAGTCCCAAGTCTGGACCATGAAGCC
>JAQGPB010000139.1 GCA_028293265.1 Pedosphaera sp.
GAGCGCGAACGCCGGGCGGTGGAGTTGCAACGCGAAGGCCGGCTGGAGCAATCGCTCGCGCCATTTCGCGTCGGGTCGGTGCAGTTCCTGAACGCGGCGCCGCTGGTGCGGGGCATCGAGGACGAAATCATCCTGGCCACGCCCTCCAAGCTGGCGGAACTATTGCAAAAGGATGAATTGGATGCCGGGCTGGTGAGCATCACCGAGGTTTTGTTCCATGATCGCTATGATGTCCTGGACGGGATGGCGATTGCCTCGCTGGGCGAGGTGAAAAGCGTTTTTCTGGCGCACCGCCGTCCGGTGGAGGAGGCGCGGGAAATTTATTGCGACACGGCTTCGCTCACGAGCGTGAATCTGTTGCGCGTTTTGCTGGCGGAACGCGGCATGAAGCCGGAGTTCAAGCCGCTGCCGGATTACGCTTCCGCGGTCAACTTGGATCATGTGCTGCTGATCGGCGATGCCGCGCTGGATTTTTTGCGCGCGCCGCACCCGCACGAAATCATGGACCTGGGCGCGACGTGGCTTGAATTGACCGGGCTGCCGTTTGTGTATGCAGTTTGGGCATTGCGGCGTGGCATCGAGAACGCGACGCTGCGTCGGCAATTGTGCGAAGCCCGCGATTTTGGCTTGGACACGCTCGACAGCATCATCCGCAACCGGACGGAATACGATTACGAATTCCGCAAGGATTACCTCGGCTGGCACATTCATTATCATCTCGGCGCGGACGAGAAACGCGGGCTGGCGAAGTTCATCGAGCTGCTGCGCAAGCACGGCAAAGACCCGGTTTACGAGCCGAAGTTTGTGGTCTGATATATGAACTGCCCAGTTTGCAAAACCAGGACGCTTGCTACTCACGACCTCGACGAGAATCTGGTCTCTTGGAAATGTGACACCTGCAGCGGGCAATGGCTCAACTCGTTTCGATTTTGGAAATGGCTGGAAGAACATCGTCCAAACCGGCATGAGGCGGCAGCCATCCATCCGCTTGATTTGCCTAGTGGTGAAACGAAGGGCGCGAGAATATGTCCTGAATGCGGCCACATTCTGGCCAAATACAAGGTCGGGCATTCATTGGACTTTTCCTTGGACCGTTGCGGCCAGTGCGGCGGGATCTGGTTCGATAAAAACGAGTGGGAAATCCTGGAAAGCCGCGACTTGCAGGCGCAGATACATCTTATTTTCTCCGACGTCTGGCAGCATCGAGTGCGCAATGAGGAACGCGCCCGGCACTTTGAAGAACTCTTTGCTCAAAAGGTTGGCGCGCAAGACTTCGCGGAAATCAAACGCATCCGGGAATGGCTCGACAAACATCCGCACCGGCAGGAGTTGCGCGGGTATTTGGATCACGGCGGATTTTGAATTCAGCCACCGGTTTACGACTCGGCTTCCAGTTTGGCCAGCACCTCCGGATCGCGCACATCCACCCAGCGGCCAGCGATTTGCATCCCGGCGATGTCATGATGCGCCGCCGCGAGCGCGCTGATGGCGTCGGTCAGTTCATACTCGCCGCGCGGGGATTTCTGGAGCTTGGCGGTGAACTCAAACAGCGAGGGGCGAAAAATGTAAATGCCCGCGTTGTACCACGCCGTGTCCCCCGGCTTGAGCGAGCCGTCCCGGCGCAACTCCTCCAATTGCGCCGCGCTGGGTTTTTCCACCAGTCGTTTCAAGCGGAACTTCTCGTCGAAAAACACCAGCCCGCCCTGCGTCACATCCTGGCTGCCGGTGACGGTGAGGACGCCGGAGAAATAATCCTCGTTGTAGCGGTGCAGCATCTGCTGATACGTCTCGGGCTTCACCAAAATATCGCCGTAACTCAGAAAGAATGGTGACGCGCCAATGAATTCCCGCGCCAACTCCGGGGCTTTGCCGGTGCCGTCTTGCACGATCTGGCGGCCGTAGGCGATGCGTAATTTCCGTTTCGAGCCATCGCCGAAATGGTTTTCGATCACTTCGGCCTTGAAACCGGTGACGATGAAAATATCGCGGATGCCCGCGGCGACGAGGCCTTCAATGATATGCTCCAAAATAGGTTTGCCATGAACCTTGAGCATCGGCTTGGGCAGCTCGTTGGTGAGCTCGCGCATGCGGGTGCCTTTGCCGGCGGCCAGTATGATTGCCTTCACAAGTTGTTCGTAGAGACCGTGGCAAGGGTGGGGCAAACAGAAGTTCGTGACAAGCAGATCCTTGCTCATCCGAGGGTGATGGATGTGATTAAGAGTGGGTCAGAGGCGGCGTCTATTTGTCGGAACACAGCCGCGCTCCGTAAACTGGTCTTTGCCAAAAATTTTGAGAGTCGAAATTGGGCCGCTTATGGTTTATTGTAAAGTTGGGTTTAAAGGTGGTATGTCCCCAAGAACAATCAACCTGTCGCGATTCGTAAAGCTCACCAAGGAAAGGCACAAGGCGGGTCCGGCAGATTTTAACGTTTTCTTAATGGTTATGCCCGCCATTTTGATTATCCCAAATGGGCGGCCAACCCCATGTTACCCGCATGAATGATGTCATTTACATTTTGGTGACGGTCGCCTTTTTCGCCGTGGCCGGATGGTATGCGGTATCTTGCGAGAAACTCTGAACTTCAGGTCAAATATGGAAAATCTCATCGTCGGACTGATTGCCGTGGCCCTATGCGTCTATCTGCTGGTGGCCATGATCCGGCCGGAAAAGTTTTAATTTAAGAGGTCAAATTTACCCTTACATTTTATGCATAGCTTTGATTGGTTGCAATTGGCGCTCTATGTGGGCGCGCTGCTTTTGATCACCAAACCGCTGGGTCTTTACCTCGTCCAAGTGCTGGATGCGGAGGGCAAGACCTGGCTGGACTGGCTGGTGCGTCCCTTTGAGCGCGTGACCTACCGGGTGCTAGGCGTGGACCCGAAACAGGAGCACGACTGGAAGCGTTACACCAACGCCATGCTTATCTTCAGCCTGGTCAGAATGTTGTTTACCTATGCGATCCTGCGCTTCCAGCATCTGCTGCCGATGAATCCGCAAAAATTCGGCGCGCTCACGCCGGACCTGGCTTTCAACACCGCGGCGAGCTTCACCACCAACACCAACTGGCAGAGTTACACCGGCGAATCCACGATGTCATATCTCTCGCAGATGGTGGCGCTGGTGATTCACAATTTCGGGTCGGCGGCGGTGGGCATCGCGCTGGCGGCGGCGCTGGTGCGTGGCATCGCACGGCACACGGCGAAGACGCTCGGCAATTTTTGGGTGGACCTGATACGAATCAACTATTATCTGCTGCTGCCCATCTGCGTGGTCTATGCGGTGGTTTTGGTGTCGCAGGGGATGATTCAAAATTTCAAGGGCTACGACACTGCCAAGCTGACCGAGCCTTTCACCGTGCAGGTGCAAAAAAC
>JAQGPB010000063.1 GCA_028293265.1 Pedosphaera sp.
GGGACATCGCCGCCGCCGCAACCGGTGGTTTCGCAGGGCTCGCGCAAGACTCCGTTGGCATCCACGAGCGTGGTGACGGCGGCGTTGGCAATGAGCGTCGCCTGGTTCAAATAGGTGGCGTTGCTGGTCGCCTTGTAGAGATCGGTGAGAGCGCCGAGGATGACGCCTTGGTTGTAAGTCCAAGTGGTCTGGCCGTTGTTCTGGCACGAGCTGTTCAGGCCGTCGTTGATGAGATTCTGGCCATTGATCATGCCGCTGGCCTTGAACCAGGTCCAGTCGTTGGTGGCCCAATACAAATAGCTGCCCGCGCCGGAATCGCCGGGGGTGCGTTGATGCAGGCGGATGGCCGTGAGGATGAAGAGTTCGTTCGCGATGGCGTTTTTGTAGGTGCGGTCCTTGCTCCACCAGATGCCGCCGCCGCAATTCGTGGCGCTGTTGTCCCAGCCGGTGAGCAGATCGCTGAAAATGGTCTTGGCCATGTTCAGAAAATTGGTGTTGCCGGTCAGGTCAAAGGCGCGAATCCAGGCATTGGCCCACCAGCCTTCGTCGTCGTAGTAATTGTTCAAGAAGTTCGCGCCGGAATTGAGGTTGAAGGTGTTGGTGAGGATGGGGAGGTACTGGCGGTCGTTGTTTGCGGCGATGACGTTTTCGAGGGCTTCGAGGCAGTTGGCTGCGTTCCACCAGCCGGTGGTGTTGTACAGGCCGCCGGAGTTGTACCACTGCTGCAAAATGGCGGCGGCGGTTTCGGAGTTGGCGTTAAAATCGTCGCCCGGCGGGAGGGCGGCGGAAGAGCCGCCGCTGACGGCAAAGATGACGGCATTCGCGCCGCTGCCGCCGGATTGCCAGGTGAGGACGATGCTGTTCACGGGGCTTACTGTATTGGCGAGGGCGATGTCCGCGGCATAGAGCCGCGGGTTGCCGGTGTTGACGGAGTTGACGGTTTTGGAACTGACGTAAACGCGGCCGTTCGCGACGAAGGCAACGGGTGTTTGAGCCGACCAATCGGGCACGACGAAGGAGGCATTCTGAACGGCACCGTTCCCAAAATGAATCGCGCAGCCGACGGTGACGGGGCCGTTGCCGCTGGCCATCAAAAAAGACAACGCGGACCTGGTGGTGGGAGTTGAGGGAGTGAGAGTGGCGGCGGGGGCGTTGGAAGTGAGGAGGACGGCGTTGTTGGCGGTGTAGCTGGGCGGCAGAACATAGCGGTGATCCGGGGCGGAGAGGTTCGTGAGGATTGAGCCGGGGTGGGGCAGTCCGGTGCCGGGAGGGTTGAGGACGTAACCGAGTTCATACCAGGTGTTGGCGGTGTTGACGGTCCCGGTGTCCATGGTCGCGGTGGTGACGCCGGAAAGAGAGCCGGGCATGCCCGCGCCGGCTTCGAGCACCATGTCCTCGTTGTAGCCCGTCACAGCGATGGGATTGAAATTCCCGCCGGTGGAACCGCTGACGGCCATGATGGCCCCAAGCCCGGTGCCGGAGGTGTACTTGAAATCAATGCTGGTGACCGGGCTGGCGGTGTTCGCCAGGGCAAAATCGAGCGAGTAAAGGCGCGGGTTGTTGTTGTTCACATTGTCGAAAACGAACGTGCCGACATCCACGCGGCCATTGGCGGTCCAGGCGGGGTTGGCGCCGCTGAACCAATCCGGGATGCTGCCGCTGCCCGATTCAGTCGTGCCATTTTGATGATGAACCACGTAACTGAAGGCAACTCCGCCATGGCCACCCGCTTCGAGCAGCGATAATTGGGAGCAAGCCGCAGGAGTCGTGAATGTGAGCGTGGCACTGGTGATCGTCGAGTCGAGCATCACGGCGTTGTTCGCCGTGTAACTGGGCGCCATGGTGTAACGATGGTTGGCGGCGTTTTGGTTGGTGAACGTCGAACCGGCGTGTGGCAATCCCGTTGTCGGGCTGGCGGTGTTGTAGCCTTGTTCATACCAGCTCGTGAGCGAGTTCCCGATGCCGCTATCCATCGAAGCCGTGGTGTAACCACCGGCAACCGCCGGCGCGGGAGCGGTGTTCTCGACGACCATGTCCTGGTTGAAGCTGCCGCTGGTCAGCGGAATGGGGGTGAAATCCGCGCGCGCGACGCTGGCGAAGGCCAGTGCCAGCGCCAAAGACCACCAGCCCGGTTTTTTCGGCAGAGGAATGCGCATTAGACGCATTATGGATAGCACAAAGGGCCGCCTCAGCCAAAGAGAATTGCGTCATCTTTGAGCATCTACCAAGTCCTGGAGACGCAGTCGCGCAATTTTTCCAATCTCGTCCAAAGCCGCCTTGATTTCCTGCTCGCGGGTGTTTTTCAGGCGCGTCTCAAAGCCCATCAAAATGGCTTCTTTTTTGTTCAGCCGCGCGCAGATGACGAAGGGAAATCCAAATTTCTCGCGATAGGCCTGGTTGCATTTTTGAAATGCCGCAATTTCCTCCGCGCTCAGCCGGTCCAATCCGGCACTGGCCTGCTCGCGATTGGATTCCGGCGTCAAAGTGCCCGCGAGGGCGGCGCGCCCGACCAGGTCTGGATGGGCCTGGATGAGTTGCACCTGTTTTTCCTCGCCGGCGTATGCGACCACATTCATCAGCGCATCATGCAATTGCGCCAAGTCCGCGAACGGCTGTTTAGCGAAGGCCGCCTCGGCGATCCAGGGCGAATGTTCAAACACCGGCCCCACCACGCGTACGAATTCAGCGCGGGAAAGAGAGTTGAGTTGGGTGAGGGTGTAACTCGGCATGGTCATCAATGCTGGGATAGTACCCACTTCATCGCCTTCTCCGCGAGTTTGTCGAATGCTGTCACGCTCAGTTCCAGATGTTCTTCCTTGGTGTCTTCGATTTTATTGTGGCTGATGCCTTGGAGGCTTTGGACGAACATCATGACCGTGGGCACGTTGGCGCGCGCGACTTCGGCGGCGTCGTGCAGCGGGCCAGATGGCAGGCGATGGACTTGGCCGCAGGTTTCGCGGATGGATTCGTCGCACAGGTTGATCAAGTCATGGTTGAATAGTACCGGCTCGATCTGCCACAAGCGTTCCCATGAGACTTGCACATTGCCTTCGGTCGCGAATTTTTCGGCGGCTGACTTGGCATCGCTCAACATTTGCGCGAGCGCGGCGGCATCGAGGTGGCGTTGGTCGAGGGTGATGCGGCATTCCTCGACGACGCTGGTCACGATGCCCGGTTTGGTTATGCAAGAGCCGATGGTGCAAACGCCGCCGTGACGTTCGGCGATGCGGTAAATCTCGGGGCTCATTTTCGCAGCGGCGAGAAACGCGTCCTTGCGCCGGTTCATGGGCGTGCTGCCCGAATGCGCCGCCTGGCCGTGAAAGGTGATCGCATGCCGCTCGACGCCAAACGTGCCGAGCACCGCGCCGAGCGGCAAACCAAGGTCAAGCAGCACCGGCCCCTGCTCGATGTGCAACTCCAGATAGGCGGCGGCATTTTTCAATTCATGCCCGCACTCTTTCACGCGCTCAAAAACAATGCCCGCCTCTTTCAACGCGTCCGGCAGGCCGATGCCGTCCTTGTCCTTGAGCACCCGCGCCTCGTCCAGATTGAGATTGCCGGAACAGGCTGAGGAGCCGAACAAGCTTTTGCCGAAACGCGCTCCTTCCTCATCGGCCCAATCCACAAGGCGGACTGTGACGGGAGGCTGGCCGTGATATTGGTCATTGATGCGCCGGAGAATTTCGACACCGGCCATCACGTTGAGGCAGCCGTCAAGCCAGCCGCCGTTTGGCACGGAATCCATGTGGCCGCCGATGAGCAGGGCGCGCTCGGACCCGCCCTTCAGCGTCGTCCAAAGATTGCCGGCGGCGTCGGTGTGGATTTCGACCGGGAGGCCTTCGAGCTTTTTCTTGAGCCACGCGCGGGTGGCGGTCCAAATTTTGGTGAAGGCGACGCGCTGGGCGCCGTTGTCATCGCCGGTAAGGGCTCGCAGTTCCCTGAGTTCGGCGACGGTGCGCTTGGGGTTCAACAGTGAACTCATTTGCCCCGATCATGCCGGGATAAATCATTTTTTCAAACAAAACCGGCAGGAACCGCATCCGGAAATTGGTATTGCCAATTGCAGCAGCCGGTAATACATTTTGCGCATGACGACGTTCTCGCTCAAACTGCCGAAGTCTTTGCTCCGGGAAATCGCACAGGAAGCGGAGGCCCGCAGTGTGGCGAAGTCCGCAGTCGTCCGGGACTGCATTGAACGGGCGCTGCACCGCAACAAGAAGGCGAAAAGCCGCGTCACCTGCCTCGACCTGATGGGGGACCAGATTGGCTCATTCAGCGGCCCCCGCGATCTTTCGACCAACCGTCGTCATCTTTTGAAAGCTGTCACCGCCCATGCCAATCGAGGATCCAAGAGTTCTCGTTGACACCGGGCCGCTGGTCGCGGCGTTGAACGCAAGTGACGAGCATCATTTGTGGGCGCGGGAGGTGTTTGGAGGGTTACCGCCACCAGTGTTTACCTGTGAGTCGGTTTTGTCCGAGACGCAGTTTCTCCTGCATGATCGCGGCGGTGATCCCCTGGCGGTTCTCGAATGGGTGCGGGCGGGAGCCATCAGCCTGGCATTTGACGCAGAAAGTGAAATTGAGCGGCTGATATCGTTGCAACGCTCGTACCGGAGCCTGCCCATGGATTTTGCGGACGCCTGTCTGGTACGGATGAGCGAATTACATCCGCGTTCGCGTGTGCTTACCGCTGATTCTCTCTTCTGTATTTATCGCCGGAATGGACGGCAGCAAATTCCCCTGATTGCTCCCTGGTGATCACGGGGGAAACCAGGGCGTGATTTTCATTGCCGGCCGGTCTTGCCTTTCCCCGAACTTGGTGACAGAGCTTTGGGGGGTCAAGCTGTTCATGGAAAACTCGGAAAATATGTTATGCCTACGTATCAGTTGATTTACTGCTTTTCATCCGCGCGCCCATCCCTTATGCTAAAATCCAGAGATGTTTGATTCCAGCCTGCGAGTTGAAAATGCTTTGGCAAACTGAAAATTGAAAGACAAAACCTATGCCCACCCTCGCCACCACGGTTGACGGCCTCAAGCTGCCCAATCCATTTGTCATCGGCTCCGGCCCGCCCGGCACGAACCTGAACGTCATTTACAAGGCGTTTCAGGAAGGCTGGGGCGCGGTGATCGCGAAGACGGTGAGCCTCGACGCTTCGAAGGTCGTCAATGTTACGCCCCGTTACGCCAAGCTGCTTGCCACGAGCGGCGAAGTCATCGGGTGGGAAAATATCGAGCTGATCAGCGACCGGCCATTCAAGCTTTGGGAGGGTGAGTTTCAAAAGTGCAAGGACGAATATCCCGACCGCATCCTCATCGCTTCCATCATGGAGGAATATCGCAAGGACGCGTGGGTGGAGATTGTGGAGCGTTGCGAGGAGGCGGGCGTAGATGGGTTCGAGTTGAATTTTTCCTGCCCGCACGGTTTGCCGGAGCGGAAAATGGGCGCGGCGATGGGCCAGGACCCGGACATACTGGAAGAAGTTTGCGGCTGGGTGATGAGTGCGGCCAAAAAACCGGTCTGGGCAAAAATGACACCCAACATAACGCATATTGAAGACCCGACGCGCGCGGCGTTGCGCGGCGGCGTGACGGGCATCAGCGCGATCAACACGATTCGCAGCGTCATGGGGGTGAATTTGGAGACGTTGCGTCCCGAGCCGGCGGTCGAAGGTTACACGACGCCGGGCGGCTACTCGTGCAAGGCGGTCAAACCAATCGCGCTGCGCATGGTGATGGAAATCGCGCAGGTCATCCGTCAGGAATTTCCCGGGCGCTCACTTTCCGGCCTCGGCGGGATTGAGAGCGGCAACGATGCGGCGCAATTCATCCTGCTCGGCTCGGACACCGTGCAGGTCTGCACGGGCGTGATGAAATTTGGTTACGAATGCGTGAAGCCGATGTGTGATGAATTGCTCGCGTTCATGGCGAAGCATCAGTTTGAAACCCTCGCCGACTTCAAGGGCAAGAGCCTCGATTATTTCACGACGCACGCTGATCTCGTCAAACGCCAGGCCGACCGCAAAGCCGCGCAAAAGGCCGCCGCGTCGCATAAGAGCGTAGTAAAGGCAGATGGCGAATGGCGCGGGGATGAATTTGTGAAGCAGTCGGATGCGCTGTCAAGATGAAGCACCAAGCACCAACATCCAAGCTCCAGAGAAGCTCCAAGCTCCAAGCGTCCAATGGCGGTGGGGGCGTCCTAAAATATCCGCCCGTTTTGGATGAGGCTTTTTTTCTCAATGAGGTTCCATCGGAAAATGGCCCGGCGCGACATGCGTTTGATCTGGAGGAGCGGACGGCGCGATTTGGCGAAGCCGTCATCCGGTTTTGCAAAAAAATTCCGCGTGCGCCTGAAAATGATCGTTTGATTGGCCAGTTGGTTGGATGCAGCACCAGCGTAGGGGCGAATTATTGCGAAGCCAATGAGGGCGTCTCAAAAAAGGATTTCAGAAACACGATTGGACGTTGCGTCAAGGAAGCCAAGGAAACCAAATTCTTCCTGCGCATGATCGCGGCTTCCGAACCAAAACTGGCTGATGAAGCGCGCAAACTTTACCGCGAAGCAAAGGAATTACATCTGATTTTCGCCAGTATTTTTAAAAAATGAACAATAAGCACCAAGCACCAACATCCAAGCTCCAGAGAAGCTCCAAACTTCAAGCTCCAATCAAAACTGCGCGTATAACGTGTAATTTGAAGCTTGGGATTTGGAGCTTCTCTGGAGCTTGGAGCTTGGATGTTGGAGTTTTTTAATGCCGGAGCTTGAATAAAATGACCCAAAAACTAATCCCCTGTCCCGCCTTTATCGGCGGCGAGTGGCGTACGCTTTCTGTTTCGGCCACCACGCCTGTCTATAATCCTTCCACCGGCGAGGTGATTGCCGAATGTCCCGTCGGCGGAAAGACGGAAGTAAACGCTGCTGTCGAAGCCGCCGCGGCCGCGTTTCCCGCGTGGCGTGACACGCCGCCGGTGGAGCGGGCGCGTGTTTTCTTTCGTTACCGGCAATTGGTGGAGCAAAATTTCGACAAGCTATGCCAGGTTGTCTCGCGCGAACACGGCAAGACGCATGCCGAGGCGCGCGGCAGCATTTTTCGCGGGATTGAAAACATTGAATTCGCCTGCGGCATCCCTTCGCTGCTGATGGGCGAGACGCTGGAAAATCTGGCGCGGGGCGTGGATTGCGAGACGCATCACCAGCCGCTCGGCGTTTGTGTCGGCATCACGCCGTTTAACTTTCCCGCGATGGTGCCGTTGTGGATGTTCCCGGTGGCGCTGGCTTGCGGCAATACGTTCGTGCTGAAGCCGAGCGAAAAGGTTCCGTTGAGCGCCGTCCTGCTTGGCGAACTGCTGGAACAGGCGGGCTTGCCGAAGGGCGTGTTCAACATCGTCCACGGCGGGCGCGAATGTGTGGAAGCTTTGCTCACGCATCCGCAGGTGCGGGCGATTTCGTTCGTTGGTTCGTCGCCGATTGCCAAATATATATATGAGACCGGCACGCGGCACGGCAAGCGCGTGCAGGCCAACGGTGGCGCGAAGAATTATATTGTCATCATGCCGGACGCCGACATGAACAAGACGGTCGAAAATTTATCCGCGGCTGCGTTTGGCTGCGCCGGGGAGCGCTGCATGGCGGGGTCCACTGCGTTGACGGTGGGCAAGGCGGCGGAGCGGCTGTTACCCACACTTATTGAAGCCGCGCGCGCGATCAAGGTTGGCCCCACGGACCGGCCCGTGCAACCGGACATGGGACCGGTCATCACTGCGCAACATCGCGACCGTGTGCTGGGCCTTGTGGCCAGCGGGGAGAAGGAGGGCGCGAAAGTTGTTTGTGACGGTCGCGGGGTGAAAATTGCCGACGCGCCAAATGGTTTTTACGTCGGTGCGACCGTCGTGGACAACGTGGAGGCCACAATGACGCTCGCGCGCGAGGAAGTTTTCGGCCCGGTGCTGAACGTCATGCGCATGGAAGACCTCGATCAGGCGATTGCCCAGGCCAACAAATCCTCGTTCGGCAATGGCGCGAGCATCTTCACCAATTCCGGCATGGCGGCGCGCGAATTCAAGCACCGCGTCAAGGCCGGCATGGTCGGCATCAATGTCGGCGTGCCCGCCACGATGGCAATGTTTGCCTTCACTGGGTGGGATGATTCTTTCTACGGTGATTTGCACATTCAGGGGAAGGAAGGCGTCCAGTTTTATACGCAGCAAAAAGTTGTTTCCACGCGGTGGTTTAGCGAGGGTGTGGGGGATGTTTGGAAGAAGTAGTGCGTGTTGCGTGTTGCGTGGTTCAGGTAAAAGTTGCAGGGATCGTTTTGATCCCATTTAAATCTATGGCACTCCTCATAAAAAACGGTGAAATCGTAACGGCCAGCGAACGGTATGTGGCGGATATTTTCTGCGAAGATGAAACCATCACGCGGATTGACCGCAATATTCAAGCGCCGGCCGGCGCGGAGGTGATTGATGCGAAGGGGAAATTTGTTTTCCCCGGGTTCATTGATCCGCATGTGCATATTTACCTGCCGTTCATGGGGACGTTTTCCAAGGACACTTATGAAACGGGGAGCAAGGCCGCGTTGGCGGGCGGCACGACGACGCTCATCGAAATGTGCTGCCCGGCGCGCAAGGATGATGCGCTGGAAAGTTTTGAGCTGTGGATGTCCCAGGCGGTGGGCAAGTCCGCCTGCGATTTCTCCTTTCACATGGGCGTGACGAAGTTTGACGGCGACAGCGAAAAGCAATTGCGCGAAATCGTGCGTCGCGGCATCAGTTCGTTCAAAATTTTTCTGGCTTACAAAGGCGCGTTTGGCATTGATGACACCGAACTTTATCGCACGCTCAAGCTGGCGAAGGAACTCGGCGTCGTTGTCACCGCGCATTGTGAGAATGAAACGCTGGTGGCGGAGCGGTCCAAGGAATTGATTGCCGCAGGCAAAACCGATCCGGGACAGCATCATGAAAGCCGTCCACCCGCGGTCGAGGCCGAAGGTGTGCACCACTTGATGACTTTTGCCGAGTTGACCGGCGCGGCCACTTACATTGTTCATCTGAGCTGCAAGGAGGCTTTGGATGAAGCCATCGCGGCGCGCCAGCGCGGAGTGCGCGTGAGCATCGAGACGCTCATCCAATATCTCGTGCTCGATAAAACTTACGCGGAGCGGCCGGATTTTGAGGGCGCGAAATATGTGATGTCGCCGCCGTTGCGTGATGCGCGAAACCAAGACGTGCTCTGGAACGGACTGCGCTCCGGCTTGGTAAACACCGTGGCGACTGACCACGCGCCGTTTGATTTTCAATCGCAGAAACCGATGGGCAAGGATGATTTCACGAAAATTCCCAACGGCATTCCATCGCTCGAAGAACGCATCAATCTGCTTTACACGCGCGGCGTTCGAGCGGGCTTGATTGATCTGCATACCTTGGTGAATGTGGGCAGCACGGCGGTCGCGAAACAGTTCGATCTTTTCCCGCGCAAAGGAACCATCCAACCGGGCAGCGATGCCGATCTCGTGGTATATGACCCGGATTATCGCGGCGTCATCTCGGCGAAAACGCAGATGATGAACGTGGATTACAGCGCGTTCGAGGGTTGGAAAATTGAAGGCCGTCCGAGCGTTGTCACGGTGCGCGGCCAGGTGGCGGTGCGCGATGGGAAATTTGTTGGCAAGGTTGGGCGCGGACAATTTTTACAGCGCAAGCCGAGTCATTTCTGATTGGCAACTTCAGTTGGGCGCGTTTAAGGAACTGCGTTTCCTTTCCGGCGTGACTTTGTGCCGCGCCGACCGCAACATGGCGGCGAATCTGATCATGAAAAAAACTTCTCCTGTCTCCCGCAGCGGACGGTTCGCCGGCGGCCCCGGCGCGGATGTGGCGCGCTTCACCGAGTCGGTTTCGTTTGATTGGCGGCTTTGGCAGCAAGACATTCTTGGTTCGATTGCCCATGCGACGATGTTGCAAAAAATCGGCGTGCTCACGCGGGCCGAACTGCAAGCCATCGTGAAGGAGTTGGAAAACATCGGGCTGGAAATTAGCAACGGAAAATTCCAGTGGAAGCCGGAGCTGGAAGATGTCCACATGAACATCGAGGCCGAACTCACGCGGCGCGCGCCGGCGGGGGCGAAGCTGCACACGGGCCGTTCGCGCAACGACCAGGTCGCGCTCGACATGCGGCTCTGGGTGCGGGATGAAATCGTGGAGCTGGGCGAAGAATTGCGCGGCTTGCAACGGGCGTTGGTCGAGTTGGGCGCGAAAAATGCGGAGGTGATCATCCCTGGCTACACGCACATGCAGCGCGCGCAACCGGTTTATCTCGCGCATCATCTGCTGGCCTACGTCGAGATGCTCGAACGCGACCATCAGCGGCTGAAGGATTGTTTTCAGCGCGTGAATGTTTGTCCATTGGGCAGCGGCGCGATTGCTGGTTCGACCTTGCCGCTGGATCGCGAAATGGTTGCGAAACTGCTTGGTTTCGTAGATGTAAAGGGTCGGCCGCTCGTGACGCAAAATTCCATGGACGCGGTGAGCGACCGGGATTTTGTGGTGGAATTTTGCGCGGTGGCGGCGTTGATCGCGGTGCATCTTTCGCGGCTGGCAGAGGATTTGATTTTGTGGGTCAGCAGCGAATTTAATTTCATCAAAATTGCGGACGCTTACACCACCGGCTCGTCTTTGATGCCGCAAAAGAAGAATCCGGACATCGCTGAACTCACGCGCGGCAAGGCGGGCCGGGTGATTGGGAATCTGATGTCGCTGCTGACGCTGCTGAAAGGTTTGCCGATGACTTACAACCGCGATTTGCAGGAGGACAAGGAGCGGTTGTTCGACAGCGCGGATACCGTGAGGACCTCGGTGCGGCTGATGGCGGCGATGCTGCAACACACGACGATCAACGCGAAAAATTGCGCGACGGCGGCCAGCGACCCGGCGTTGCTGGCGACTGATCTGGCGGATTATCTGGTGCGCCAGGGCATGCCTTTTCGGCAGGCGCATCACGTCGTTGGCGCGGTGGTGGCGCTGGCAGAACGGACAGGCAAACTGTTGAACCAACTCACGCTCGCGGAACTGCAATCCGTGGATAAAATTTTTTCCAAAGATGCGCTGGCGGTGTTTGATTTGAAAGTGGCAATGGCGCAACGGAATCTCACCGGCGCGCCGGGGACGAAGGAAGTGGCGCGGCAGTTGAAGAGATGGCGCGAAAAGCTTTAGTGAAATATGAAGAAGGTCTTTCCATTTTTCGCCTTGCTTTTGCTGGTGGGTTGTCAGGGGTACAAAATTGAGAATGGAAAATGGTCTCTGATTCGATATAACGAAGGGGTAGGTCGAATGGTGACGCTCGTAA
>JAQGPB010000066.1 GCA_028293265.1 Pedosphaera sp.
AGGGCGGGCTTTCCACTGACTATTTGCCTCACTTATTTTGCACACATGCTTGAGGATTGCGGGAGATTCCACAATCTCCGCGCCGAAACTTTCCCAAAATTCCGGCGTTAACTTCTCCATGGAGCCGGGAGCATTCCCAAACGCTTTCCGTCTAACCGGGCAGGTATGAATAAAAATGCTTTGCCGTTCAAACTCAACATCGCCAAGCCTTGTCCCGCCCGCTGGGAAGACATGGGCGGCGGCGACCAGGTCCGTTTTTGCGACCATTGCCGGAAAAATGTCTATAACCTCTCCGCGATGACCAGCGCGGAGGCGACAGCTCTGGTGGAAGCCAAGCATGGAAATCTCTGCGCCCGCTTTTATCAACGCGCCGACGGCACCGTGCTCACCGAGGATTGCCCGGTCGGCATCGCGCAATATTGGCGGCGCGCCAAGGTTTTCGCCGCCAGCGCCATCGCCGTTTTCTTGTTTGCCCTGGTAAACATCGCCGCCTTTGGCCGCGGAACCAACGATCCTTCGACCAGCCGCCCGCGCGGCAAATTGCTGACCGCCATCGAAGACACCAAAATCAAAATCAAAGGATTGGCCGGCTTGAACCCGCCGCCCATGCGCCTTGGAAAAATTTGCGTCAAGTCAATCACCGGAATGCCAATGCCAGCGCCGACACCAACACCAACACTACTACCATTGACGGGCAGAGTAGCGGTCACACCTCGGCCCCCTGCAAATTTCAGTTCGAAAACCAACGGCGGCCTGTGGCTGACCGGAGATGTTGCTTTTTCGGCGACTGCGCCATCGGACCCAAAAACAAATCCGTCGCCCGCGCCCGACAAAAAGTAATCCGCTTTCCCCGTTTCAACCCTATAGTAACCGCATGAAGACCACAGTGCTGCTTTTTCTGCTCGCCAGCGTCTCCAGCCTTTTCGCCCAGCCGTCTGATTATCCCGCGCTCAAGGCAAAAGCTGAGGTGTTATACGCCGAAGGGTCTTTTGCCAAAGCCCACGAAACCTACGAGCAGGCCAAAAATCTTACGCTTCCGCCCGCCGACGCGCGCTGGCTCGATTTCCGCCTTGCCGACACGCTCTGGCGCTCCGCCGCCGCCACCGAGACTTCTGACAACACCCAGTTCGAAAACGCCCGTCAACAACTTGAAGTCCTCATCCGCGATATTAAGCGTGTCGAGGATCACGACCTCGTATGGGCCGACGTTCACGAATCGCTCGGCGATTTTTTCTGGACGCGGCGCAACTCGCAAAACTGGGGCGAAGCCTGGCCGCATTATCAGGCGGCGCTTGATTGGTGGGCCGGCGCAGCGGACATTGAGCAGGCCCGCGCGCGTTACCTGAAAATCGTCTGGAGCATCACCGACCGTCCCGCCTGGCGCAGCGGCGGTTACTATTATTGGAATTACGGCGGGCAGCTTCCCTTGGAGATTTTGGAAAACACGCTCAAGATTGCCCAAAGCGCGAACGACCGGACCCACGCGCATTATCTCATCGCCATGATGCTCCGCAATCAGGGCGGCGATTGGGACCAGCGTCAGCGCATCCCGGAAGAATTTGAAGGCGCAATCAAACCCGGCAAAGCCACCGGTTGGTACGACGACGCCCTCTATAATTATGCGGAATGGATGATGAGCAATGGCCGCGTCATTCCCCTCAAGGACGGCAACTGGTCCCAGGAACCGGATTATCCAAAGGCGCTCGAATTGTTTCGCCGCCTGGTCAATGAATTTCAGAAAGGCGAAACACGCTATTACGACCAGGCGCAGCAGCAGATCAAAGGCATCACCGATCCCTTCGTCGCCATCAGTGTCGCCAGCGTTTTTCTGCCCGATTCGGAAATCCAGTACCAACTGGCCTGGCGCAACGTGAAAAACATCGGGCTCACGCTTTACGCCGTGGACCTCACGCGCGACGTCCAGCTTTCCGGCGACAACGAATTGCGCAATGACTGGCTGCAATCCATCAATCTCGCTGGCCGCAAAAAAATCAAATCCTGGTCGCGCGACACCAAGGACAAGGGCGATTACAAGCCCGGCAGCGAAATCATTCGCCATGAAGACAAGCTGCCCGTCGGCGCGTACGTTTTGGAGGCGCGCTCCGGGGGAACACGCTCGCGCGAATTGGTGCTGGTCACTGATGCCGCCGTGGTGCTCAAGACTTCCGGCAAGCAGGCGCTCGTTTATTTCTGCAACGCGCTCGCCGGCTCGCCGCTGGCCGATGGCGAGGTGAAATTATGGGAGCGTTATTACGAGAACGATCATTGGCACTGGCGCGACAGCTCCAAGAAAACCGGGCCGGACGGCATCGCGGTCTTTGATCTCGTTCGCACCGCCAACAACGAGGAAATTTTTGTCGGGGCCAAACTGAACGACCGCCAGGCCTTCAGCATTGGCAATGCGTATTATTATGGCAATCGCAACCCGGGCGACAATTGGCGCATTTATGCCTTCACCGACCGTCCGGCCTATCGCCCGAACGAAACCGTTCAATGGAAATTTATCGTGCGCAAGAAGACCGACGGCTCGGCTTACACCACCCCGGCCAATCAGGTCGTGGAATTTCAAATCACCGACCCGCGCGGCGCCAAGGGGAAGGAGGACAAGAT
>JAQGPB010000072.1 GCA_028293265.1 Pedosphaera sp.
ATACCACTTCCGATGCCGGCCGCAGCGACGGCAACACCGTCCAGTTGGAAAGCGAACTGTTGAAGATGAACCAAAACATGGTCGAGCACTCGCTGGAAACCGAGTTGGTGAGCAATTCACTCTTGAAAATGCGCCTCGCCATCACGGGCAAGAACTGATTTTAAATTATGATCAACCTCCTCAGCGGCATTGACAGCACAGCGTCGGCCTTGAATGCCGAGCGGATTCGCCTGGACGTGGTCTCCGAAAACATCGCGAACGTCAACACCACCAAGGGCCTCGACGGCAAGCCTTATCAGCGGCAGCAGGTGATGTTCGAAGCAGTCTTGCAGGCGCAACAGGCAGGTGATGTCGCCGGCTCCGGGGCGCAATCAGTGCAGATCGCGCGCATCATGAACGACCCGCGCCCGCCGCGCATGGTCTATAACCCTTCGCATCCCGATGCTGACAAAACGGGAATGGTCGCCATGCCCGACATCAACATCCACGAGGAAATGGTGGACATGATCGCCGGTTCCCGTTCCTACGAAGCCAATATAGCCGTGGTAAAAAACGCCCGCGCCATGGCCATGCAGGACCTTTCCATCGGCAAACATTAACCGCCGTAACCCGCAAAAATGGACGCTCTCTCGGCATTAAAAATGATGACCGGCCCCGACCTGGGCACGAAGCTCAACAGCGTCGTGCAGGACGCGGCGGCCAAGTCCATTCCCGCGCAGGATCTGGAGAAGCTCACGCCGAGCATTTCCGCGCAGCAGGTTGGAGGCAGCGAGTCCGCCGGTTCATTTTCAAACCTGCTCGGCAATTTCGTCGGTGAAGTCAACGCGAAGCAAACCGCCGCCGGCGACGCCATCACCGGCCTGTTGAGCGGCAAGAATGTTTCGCTGCATCAGGCGATGATTTCGATGGAGGAAGCCAGCGTTTCCTTTTCGATGATGGTGGAAGTCCGGAACAAGCTTCTGGATTCGTACCAGGAACTGATGCGCATGCAGGTGTGAGCAGCGTTACTTCTCTTCCTTGCTGCATTGCAGCGATAGTGCAATCCCCCAATGGTCAGGGCAAACGCATCTAAATTCTTTAATTTGCGGCGTTTTGGCCGTTCGTTTTTATCCCGAAGGGATTATATCATTTAGCCTAAGGTTGGCCCGCTCGGCAGTATTTGCGGGCCTACCTTGGTTCAACAGGTTTTGGATCCTACCCTACTCTGAAAGAGTTGCATCGGTTCGCCCTTTCATCACCTGCGACGCCATATTCCCGAAGCCCCTTCCTGCCTAGCCGCGCCCTTGTTCGGGCAAAATTTTCCCATCTTGCCTCTCGGCGCCCCATCAAAACCCCTTGTTTTAGGCCATTTATACCTGGTGGCATATCGGCTGCTTAAAACCGGACAGTTTGTCGCCTTGAACGGCGCCCTATGAACAAAAATATTTCGCAAATCGGCCAGCAACTCGCGGGCATCTGGAAGCAACTCGGCCTGAACCAGCGCATCAGCATCGTGCTGGCGACACTCGCTGTTTTGGCCGGCCTGGGAGGCCTGGCCTTCTGGTCCAGCCGCGTGGATTATTCGCTGCTTTACGGCAAACTGGACGAGGCCGAAGCCGCCAAGGTGATCGCCGCCCTGGACGAGTCAAAAGTGCCTTACCAAGTTCGCGGCGGCGGCTCCATTTTCGTTCCGGCCGACAAGGTTTACCAGGTCCGCATGCAAATGGCCGGCAAGGGCATTCCGCGCGGCGAAGGCGTTGGTTTTGAAATTTTTGACAAGGCGAACTTTGGCATTTCGGATTTCGTCCAGCGCGCGAATTACACCCGCGCCATCCAAGGCGAACTGGCCCGCACCATCAGCCAGTTGGATCAGGTGGACTCCGCGCGCGTCATGATCGTGATGCCGGAAAACCGCCTGCTTTCGGACGCGACGCGCAAGCCCACCGCTTCCATCTTCGTCCGCATCAAGGGCAATGGCCAGTTGCCGACATCCGCTGTCAATTCCATCCGCTTCCTCGTGGCGAACAGCGTCGAAGGGCTGCAGGCCAACAATGTTTCCGTGGTGGACAACCAGGGCAATGTGCTTTCCGAAAACCAGGAGAATGATTCCGTCGCCGGCTTGTCCGGCAACCAGCTCACGGCACGGCGCAATTTTGAGCAATACCTGACCAAGAAGGCCGAAGGCATGCTCGAAAAGGTGCTAGGCCCCGGTCAGGCGGTCGTTCGCATTTCTGCCGACATCAACTGGGACACCATCACCCGCGAAGAGGAAAAGTTCGACCCGGACGGCCAGGTCGCGCGTTCCAGCACGATCAATGATGAAAATACGGATACTGCCACCGCCGCCGCAAATGGTGGCGCTCCCGGTCTCGCCGCCAGCGCCACTCCCGCCGATGGCAGTACCAACACCAACGCGGTCGCTGCCGCGCCGGTGAACAGCAGCCGCATGCGGAAGAAGGTCACGACTCTCAGCTACGAAATCAACAAGAGCACCAGCAAAATCCTCCAGGCCGCCGGCGGTTTGAAACGCATTTCCAGCGCCGTGTTCATCGCGCCACGTTTCGAGGGCAAGGGCACGGATCGCAAAGCCGTGCCGCGCACGCCGGAAGAACTGCAACGCATCAAGCATATTGTCCAAAGCGCGCTTGGCATCATCGAAAACGACCCGGCCCGCAAGGACGAACTCACGCTCGAAGAAATGCCGTTCAACGATCAGATTGGCACGGAGCTGACCCAGCAGTTTGATCAGCAGCAGAAACGCCAGTTCTGGATGGATCTTGGCCAGAAGCTTATTTATCCCGTGATGGCCTTGGGCATGTTGTTCATGTTCTGGCGCCTGCTGAAGAGCACCAAGGTGAGTGACATTCCGATCGGAGTCCCCATCGGCAACGGCGCCAATGGGAATGGGAACGGCAACGGAAATGGCAACGGCCATGGGCATTATGGACGCCCCGCCCCCGCAGTCGTGACGGTTGATGTGTTGAACCAATTGATCCGCGAAAACCCCGCCAACATGAGCCAAGCCGTCCGTTCCTGGCTGTCGCGTGGCAATCCCAATCCTTAAGCACCGATGAATGCCTGGTCTGAAACCATCACTTTGCCTGCTCCGTTGCGCGATGCGCGCCGCGCTGGTCCCGCAACGGTCCATGTGCCTGCCGATCCCGCGCACGTAGACCCGTGGCATACCAGCTACGAGTTGGGCCGCGTTGCCGGCGAAAAAGCCTTGAGCGAACAATTGCTCAAACAACGCGCCGAACTCCACGAACTTTTCCAAGGACTGCTCGCTTCCCTGCGCCAAGCCGTTCCGCAAGTCATCCGCGACACCGAGAATCTCATGGTCTCCCTCGCGTTGGAAGTCGCGCAAAAACTTGTCGGCGACATGCCGATTTCAGTGCCCATGGTCGAATCGGCGGTGCGCGACGCGCTGGCGCGGGTGGAAGAGAGCGCCCAGTTGACCATCCGCCTGCATCCCGCCGATTTGGAACTGCTGCAAAACGCCCAGTCGTCCGTCCTGTCTTCGGGCGACGACTCCAGCGAATTCCGTTTTCTGGCTTCGCCCGAAGTCACGCGCGGCGGTTGCATGGTGCAGACCCGTTTCGGCACCGTGGACGCCCGGCGCGAAACCAAATTTGACCTGCTTAAAGCGAGCCTGCTTTCATGATCGCCACCCCAGAATCAATTGCCCCGAACCGCCTGGAAGGGATGTTGCGCCGCGTTCAGGAAACGCAGGTCGTCCGCAGCCATGGCCGTGTCGTCCAGCTCATCGGGCTGGTGATTGAATCCGAAGGCCCGCTGGCGGCCGTTGGTGAACTCTGTCGCATCGAGTCTGCCCGCCACGACGGCGCCACGCTCGCGGAAGTGGTCGGCTTCCGCAACCACCATGTCCTGCTCATGCCGCTGGGCGAAATTCGCGGCATTCATCCCGGCAGCGAAGTCGTCGCCCTCGGCACTTCGCTGCGGGTTCCCGTCGGCGAGGCGTTGAAAGGCCGCGTCATTGATGGCCTGGGAATCCCGTTGGATGACTTGGGTCCCATCGAAACCGATGGCGCGGTCCAATTGCACATGGCGCCGCCGCATCCCTTGAAGCGCCAGCGCATCCACGACTCTTTTCGCACCGGCATCAAGGCCATAGACGCTTTTACGCCCTGCGGTCGCGGACAACGGCTCGGCATTTTCGCCGGCAGCGGTGTCGGCAAATCCACGTTGCTCGGCATGATCGCCAGCCAGGCGGAGGCCGATGTCAACGTGATCGCGTTGATCGGCGAACGCGGACGCGAAGTACGCGAATTTCTGGAGAAAGACCTGGACGAAGCGGGCCGGCGCAAATCCGTCGTGGTGGTCGCCACCTCGAACCAGCCCGCCATTGCCCGCTTGAAAGGCGCGTTTGCCGCCATGGCCATTGCCGAACATTTTCGCGATGCCGGCCAGAACGTTTTGTTGATGATGGACTCGGTCACGCGCTTCGCGATGGCCCAACGCGAAATCGGCCTGGCCGTCGGCGAACCGCCCGCCACGCGCGGTTACACGCCCTCGGTTTTTTCCCTGCTGCCGCAATTGCTCGAACGCGCGGGCACCGGCGAACGCGGTTCCATTACCGGACTGTTCACCGTGCTCGTCGAGGCCGACGATATGAACGATCCCATCGCCGATGCCGTCCGCTCGATTCTGGATGGCCACATCGTCCTCACTCGCGAACTCGCCACGCAAAATCATTATCCCGCAATTGACGTACTGGAAAGCGTCAGCCGCCTGACGCGCGACCTCACCACGCCCGCGCAGCAGCAGCTTGCTTCCCGCGCCCGCGAAGCCATGGCCATCTACCGCAAGAACCAGGATTTGATCAACATCGGCGCGTATCCGGCGGGCACGAGCCCGGCCATAGACGCGAGCATTCATTTGAACGAACCGCTGAAATTGTTTTTGCGCCAGGCCATCGGCCAGGGCTTTTCGCTCGAGCAAAGTTGGACGACGCTGAACGACACCATGGCCACCCCCACGCCCGCAAAACCGGCCGCACCCGCCGCAAGAAAAAATTCCTGACGACGCATGAAACCATTTCACTTCAACCTCGAAGCCGTTCGCACCCTGCGCCAGCGCCAGGAGCAGAAGGCGCTCGAACAATACGCCCAGACACTGCTGGCGCGGCAACAGGCGGTCGAACGTCTGGAGTCGGCCCAACGCGAATTGGACGCTGCCTCGCTGGAACTGGCCGACCGCCTTGAAACGGGGTGCGCAGCTTCCCAGATTTCGCAGGCCAACGATTACCAGCGCGTCGTAATCAAGCGCCGGGACGAGTCCATGATCGCCTTGGGCGCAGCCGAACGGCGGGTCAATGCCTCGCTCCAAGCCATGCTCGCCGCCCGGCAACAGCGCGAGATTGTTGACAAATTTTTCGACAAACAAAAGGCCACCCATCAGCGTGACCTGGCGCGCTCCGAGCAAAAGATGCTCGATGATCTCGCCGGCCGCCGCGGCAATTCCCTTTTTGCCTGGAACGCCGATCCCCATCTATCATGACCAAGATATTCACCTCTGTCTGGATGACCCTGCTCATCAGCGCCACCCTCTATTTCGGCGCCACCGTGCTTTTTTGGAAGACGCCAACGCCCGCCGCCGCATCCGCCGAGGAATCCGTGCCGCGACAATCGGCAATGGTTCCTTCCTGGGATTTTATCAATCCCGAGGCCGATCAGCTCATGGCCGAATTGAAAGTGGAAAAAAAGTCGCTGGAAAAAAAGGAGCAGATGCTCAGTGACCTGGAACTCCGCCTCCAGTCTGAACGCACCGAACTTAATCAGGTGACCCAATCCGTGCATCAGTTGCAGATGGATTTCGACCAGAATGTGGTGCGGATTCACGAGGAGGAAACCGCCAACCTTAAAAAGCTCGCGAAGGTTTATGCTGCGATGGCGGCCGACAGCGCCGCCAATATTCTGGCGGAACTTGATGATCTTTCGGTGGTCAAGATCATGGCTTTCATGAAGGAGGGTGAAACCGCCGCCATCTTCGAGGCGATGGCGAAGAAAGGCCAGACGGAGGCCAAACGAGCCGCCAATCTTTCCGAGCGCCTGCGATTGACCGCGTATCGCAACCCGCCCGCCAAATGATGAACCCAGCTTCCTTCGCCAGCGCCGCCGGCGCTGGTATCTCCCCCGCGCTGCAGGATTTTTCGCGCGCTCCGCGTCCCGATCAGCCGGGGCAGAAGCCCAACCACAGCGAGGATTTTTTCAATCTCATTTCCCGCACGCAGCATGATTCAGCGGACAAGGACAAATCATCGCCGCCGTCTCAGGACGATTCAACCAAGCCAGCCAACGACGATCCGACGATGGCGAACAACCTGCTCGCCTTGATGGCCCAGGCGGGAATGGTTGTAACTCCGAAGCCAATCCAGCCACTGCCTAAGGCGGGTGAGGGGGCTTCAGCGGTGGTTACTGATTTGATGAATGGGGAAAACATCGAACATCGAACGGGGAATTCTCCGAGTCCCAGTCCTATTGAGGAAAAAGGTCAGGCGACGAAAGCGGCTCAGGCGGCGGAGGGAACGAAATCCACGGAAAAATCTTTGACTGTTCCGCCAGGAGGGAAGGCGGGGACTCCGGGATTAACAATGGACGGTGCGGGGCGGGATGGGAAATTGAACCCGGCAGATAATGCCGGGCCATCGCTGGAGGAGATGGCACCGGGCAAGCTTGTTGAGTCACATTCGCAACTTATTGATAAACAGGTATCTGTGACTGAAATGGAAGGGGCGGCAAGCACTGTTTCCCCGAGTGGCACAGGCGTTGCTTTAAACAACCAGCGAATGAAATCTGCAGCCGATAAGAACGAAATTGCCGGGCGCACAGTGCAAAAGCTGCCGCGCGCGCCGCGCAGTGAAGCAGTCTCGACCGAGACTGCGGCCAAGCCCGTCGCCGGTTTGGATGCCGATCGTTCTGGAGGCAAGCAGGAAACTTTGGACCCCACCTTGGTGAAGGATGCGATGGTCAATCCCGCCGCCTTGGACGTGACGCAGGGCAGGGGAGTGGAGAATTCCCAACCTGTGGATCGTTCGGCCGCGCAGGCCGAACACATCGCGCACCTGGTGGACCGTGAAGTCATGATGATCCGGCAGTCCGGCGCCACCTCGCTCGCGGTTTCGCTGAAGCTTGATCCGCACACCGAACTTTTTCTGCAACTGACCAATCATAACGGCCAGGTGCAGGCGTTGCTGCGTTGTGAACGTGGCAATGTGGCTGGCCTTGACCATCATTGGGGCGATTTGCAGGAATCACTCGCGCGTCAAAATGTGCAGCTTCTGCCGCTGGCGAACAAGCTTTCCGCCGCACCGACTTTTGTTCCGTCAATTTCCACCGCCTCGTCTCCATTCAACCAATCATC
>JAQGPB010000149.1 GCA_028293265.1 Pedosphaera sp.
TGTAGTGATGCCAGTAGAGGAGCATGGAGGGGAAGCTGGCGAGGAGGCGGTTGGCGACTTGATGCTGGTCGCGGGCCGGGCCTTCGGGTTCGAGGCAGCCAAGGACGGAACCGCCGGTGCGGAGGACATCCATCGGGTGGGTGTCGGCGGGGAGTTGTTCGAGGACGGTTTTCAGCGGGGTAGGGAGGCCGCGCAGGGTGATGAGTTGATTGCGATAAGATTCGAGTTCGGCGCGGGTGGGGAGTTGGTCGTAGAGCAGGAGGAAGGCGACTTCTTCGAAGGTGGAGTGTTCGGCGAGGTCGTTGATGGAGTAGCCGCGGTAGGTGAGGCCAAGGCCTTCTTTGCCGACGGTGCTGATGGAGGTTTCGCCGGCGACGATTCCGGCGAGGCCGGTGGGTTTTTTATCGGTGCTCATAATGTCAGTATTTACGCCCGCCCTCACCCCGGCCCTCTCCCCCAGGAGAGGGTGAACGCGTCGGCCCCACCCATCAGATTTTGAGATCGTGGTTGCAATCGCCGCGCAACGCGTAGATGCCAAAGCTACGTTTTTCGTTTTTTGAAAAGGTCGTCCATTCTTTGTTCGTAGGCGTGATAGTTGAGGAATTCGTAGAGTTCGGCGCGGGTTTGCATCTGGGGGAGCAGGTCTTTTTGGGTGCCTTGGGCGCGGAGGGTGCGATAGACGTTCAAGGCGGCGGCGCTCATGGCGCGAAAGGCGGAGAGTGGATACAGGGCAACACTGACGCCGGCGGAGTGCAGTTCTTCGCGGGTGAACGTGGGGGTTTTGCCGAATTCGGTGATGTTCGCGAGGACGGGGACGCGGACGGCTTTGACGAATTTTCGATATTGCGAAAGATCGGAAAGGGCTTCGGCGAAGATCATGTCGGCCCCGGCGTCGCGATAGCGGCAGGCGCGTTCGATGGCGGCGTCGAGGCCTTCGCCGGCGACGGCGTCGGTGCGGGCCATGAGGACGAATTGGGGGTCGGTTTTGCCTCTCACAGCGGACTTGAGGCGGGCGACCATTTCCTTGGTGGTGACGAGTTGCTTGCCGGGACGGTGGCCGCAACGTTTGGCTTCGACCTGGTCTTCGAGGTGAATTCCCGCAGCGCCGGCTTGGATCATTTTGCGGACGGTGGTTTCAGGATTGCTCCAGCCGGTGTCGGCATCCACGAGGAGGGGCAGGGGAGTGGCGCTGGTGATGCGTTTCACGTCGGTAAGCACATCGGTCAAGGTGGTGACGCCGAGATCGGGCAGGCCGTAGGAGGAAACGGCAACGCCGGAGCCGGAAAGGTAAAGGGCGTTGAAGCCGGTTTTCTCGGCGAGTATGGCGGCGTAGGCATTGATGACGCCGACGATTTGCAAAGGTTTTTCGGCGCGCAAAGCTTGGCGGAAACGGGTACCAGCGGAGGTGGATTTGGCTGATGCAGGCACTCGGAAGAATTTCTTGTCCACGAAAGATGGATAGCGAAAAATCGGGGGGTCAGCAAGAAAATCTGGAAACACTTTTGAACGGGGGGCATTTGGCAGGGGAATAAGGCGGGGAGGAATGGCTACTATTTTCCGGCTGCTGAACCTGATTTTTACAGAAGCAAACGAAGGGAATGAAGGGGCAAGTTTTTAGGCGAGTTGGACGGGTTGAAAACGGCGGCGCGTTGGGCTTGCTACCGCACTACAAAATCTGGCTTGAAGAAGGGGAAGCTTGTCAGGGGAATGGATGGTCAGAGGAATAAGAAGGGAAAGGAGGCTGCCATTTCTCGGCTGCCGAACTCGATTTAACAGAAGCAAACGAAGGGAACGAAGGGTAGGCATTTATCGGGGCTGGGCGGGGCGTGAAGGCTTGCGGGATGTTCGCGCAGGTGCGGCTTGGCAATGCCACCACGGAGACGCGACGAGCAAGCTGGAGCTTTCGCGGTTGATTTTCAAAGGAGCGCTGGACGAGCGAGTTGTTTTCCCTTAGTCTTTATTCATATGTCGAAGGCAGTAAAAGCCGCCGAGGCCGCGAAGACGGAGAATCTGCCGTTTGAAGAGGCTTTGAAGCGCCTGGAAACCATCGTGGAAACGATGGAGTCCGAGGAGCTGTCTTTGGAAGTGTTGCTGGCGCGTTTCGAGGAAGGGACGCAGTTGGCCAAGGTATGCCAGACCAAGCTGGTGGACGCGGAGTTAAAAATTCAGAAGCTGGAAAAAAACAGCGCGGGCGAGGCGGTGCTCAAGCCGTTGTCGCCTGATTTATCAGAAGCAGAACAATAACAACTATGAGTCGCTATCTGGACATGGTGGACGAACCGGCGCATGTCAAAAAATTGACGATGCCCCAACTGCATCAACTCGCGGAAGAAATCCGGCATGAGCTGATCACCAAACTTTCAAAAAACGGCGGCCATCTCGGGCCGAATCTCGGCGTGGTCGAACTGACCATTGCGCTGCACGCCGTTTTCAACACGCCCAAGGACAAGTTTGTCTGGGACGTGAGCCACCAGAGCTATGTCCACAAATTGCTGACCGGGCGGAAGGACCGTTTTCACACGATCAGGACCACGAACGGGCTGAATGGCTTTTCGTTGCGCACCGAGAGCATTCACGATTGTTATGGCGCGGGACATGCGGGGACGGCGTTGTCGGCTGCATTGGGGATGGCGGCGGCGCGCGACCAGCAGCGCAGCGATGAGAATGTGGTGGCGATTTTTGGCGACGCGGCGTTGACGAACGGGATTTCGTTCGAGGCGCTCAACAACATCGCGCACACGACGAAGAAATTTATCGGTGTCCTGAATGACAACGAATGGAGCATCGCCAAGAACGTGGGCGCGATTGCCAGTTATTTGAACAAGCTGATCACCAATCCGCGTTACAACCGTTTGCAAAAAGATTTCGAGCGTTGGATGCGGCGGATGCCGAAGGGCGAGATTGCGTTGAAGCTCGGTCACAAGGCCGAAGAAGCGCTCAAAGGCGCGGTCAACGAAGTGACGTTGCAACAGAACCCCAGCCATGTGGAATCGGACGGGCGCGGCGGGTTTGGCAGCAGTTTGATTTTCGAGGAGATGGGCCTGCGTTATCTCGGACCGATTGACGGACACGATCTGCCGCTGCTAATTACCTCGCTGGAGTTCGCCAAAGCTTGTGAGCAACCGGTGGTGCTGCACGTGCTGACGAAAAAGGGCAAGGGTTACGAGGTGGCCATTGAACAGCCGGAGAAATTTCACGGCACGGGGCCTTATGATGTGCAGACCGGGGCGTCGCCTTCGCCGAAGCCCGGAACCGCGCCGGCGTGGCAGGATGTCTTTGGCCAAACGATGGTCAAGCTTTGCCAGAAGGATAATTTCGTCGTGGGCATCACGGCGGCGATGCCGAGCGGGACTGGTTTGAAGGCCTTGGAGAAGGCGATGCCGCAGCGGTATTACGACGTGGGCATTGCCGAGGAACATGCGGTGCTGTTCGCGGCGGGGATGTCGACCAAGGGGTATAAGCCGTTCTGTGCGATCTACTCTACGTTTCTGCAGC
>JAQGPB010000169.1 GCA_028293265.1 Pedosphaera sp.
GAGCTTGGAGCTTCTCTGGAGCTTGGATGTTGGTGCTTGGTGCTTATATTTTCACCCACCGCTTCGCCTTCATCTCAAACCTCGGCAAACTTCCCGCCGTCACCACGCCGACCGGAACGCGCAGCGCGAACTGCGTTTGAAAACTCTTTTCCAGCTTCGCGACCAACGCCGCCACATCCGCACAGTCCAGCCGCGGTTCGATTTGAAGTCGTAAGTCCGTCAGCGACTGTGCCGTGCTGACCTGCATCTGGTATTCCAGCACGCCGTCCGCCGAGCGCACGATTTCCTCGACCGCGCTCGGATAGACATTCACCCCGCGCACCACGATCATGTCGTCCGTGCGGCCCAAGATGCCGCCCACGAGCGCCACGTCCGCGCGACCGCAGGGACACGGCTGCGTATCCGCCTTCACCATGTCACCCGTGCGATAACGCAACAACGGTGAGCCGATGCGGCCCAACGTCGTCAGAACCAGTTCACCCGTCTGGCCGGCAGGCACGGGCTTGCTGGTGACAGGATTAATGATCTCGGCGTAGTAAGCGGATTCAATCACATGCAGCACGCCGGGCCGGGCCGGGCATTCGTGCGTCACCGGGCCGGTTTCCGTCATGCCGTGATGATCAAACACCCGCGCGCCGTGCCAGAGTTGCGTCAACCGCCCGCGGATGGCCGGAATGCTGCCACCCGGCTCGCCCGCGACGATGAGGGTTTTGACGCGCGCCTGCCGCAGGTCCAGGTTTTCCTGCGCCGCCACTTCCGCCAGCCGCAGCGCGTAAGTGGGAGTGCAGCAGAGCACCGTCGCGGCGTTGTCAATGATTGCGCGCAAGCGCGCCGCGCTGCTCATGCCACCGCCGGGAATGCAAAGCGCCCCCAGCCGCCCGCCAGCTTCATAGGCCAGCCAGAAACCGATGAACGGCCCGAAGCTGAACGCAAAATAAATGCGGTCATGCCGGTCCACGCCGGCGGCGCGATAAACCTCGCCCCAGCTCTCGACCATCCAATCCCAGCTCTCCGGCGTGTCCAGCCAGCGCAGCGGCGTCCCCGTCGTGCCGCTGGTCTGGTGAAAACGCGTGTAGCGGTCCGGCGGATATGTCAGTCCCGTGCCGTAAGGCGGATGTGCGCGCTGGTCCTCGACCAATTCCGATTTGGTGGTGAAGGGAAAACGCCGGGAAAAATCTTCGAGCGAAGCGACATCAAACGTCACGCCGCAGGCGCTCAGTTTTTGCGAATAGAAAACGTTGCCGGGAAACAGTTCCGCAAGCAGCGAACGCAGTTGTTCCAACTGGCTGGCGAGGATAGCCGCACGGTTTGGATGAAATCCGCCGGCCATCCGTCCTCAATCGGTTTTGGCCACATTGGGCGCGGATTGAACGGCGGGAGCCGGCGCGTGTTGTTTGGGCGGTGGCGGTTTGAAAAAAGTCACCATCACGCCTCCCGATGCGATGAGCAGGATGCCCAGGTAAAATTGCGGCTTGATGGTGCCCCAGCCGCCTTCCGGCGGGTTCATGAGCAGCGCCACCACGGCATTCACCAGCGGCGCGCCGCCAAAAACAATGGACATGACCACGCCCGGCTTGCCGCCATTGCCAAAAGCCAGCAGCACGCAAAATGCGCCCGCAGCGCCGACAATCCCGGCGAACAGCGACCACGCCATCCCCTCCATCGGAAAAGTCCAGGTGGCCTTGTTCGCCACCAGCATTGCCAACGGCGCAAGCACGGCAGTCAAAAAATACGCGAGACCGACAAACAGAAACGCCTTGAAAAGCCCGTTGGTTTTGTCCGCCATGCCCACCTGGCCGCTGTGCAGAAAAATGCCATACAGCCCCCACGAAACCACCGTCATCAAAGCAAACACGAGCCATTTCATAATGGCGCATTATAGGGCCGGGCCCGCTTTACAGCAAATAGTTTGTGCTCTAAACTACGACCAGATCGAATAACGCCATTCATGCAACGCCCCTATCTCGTGAAGAGTCCGCTCATGTTTTTGCTTGCTGGTATTTTATTGGCCACCGGCTGCGCCAGCACGGGCAACCTCGCCTCCCGCAAACAGGAGCGTTACGCCGCTTACAACGCGCTCCCGCCCGAAATGAAAACCGCCGTTGACCAGGGCCGCGTCAAACCCGGAATGAACACCGATGCGGTGTACATCGCCTGGGGTCCGCCGAGCCAGGTGGTGACCGGCGGCGACCAAACCGGCGAAACGACCACTTGGATTTATCAGGGCGGCTATGTGGATGAAGAGCGTTACTGGGGCGCACGCCGCTTGCATTATGCTTACACCCCGCGCACCTATGTGCGCGCGCAAGTCGTGTTCGTGAATGGCATTGTCAGGGAGTGGCGGACATTTCCCGAGCCGGTTTACTGAGCCTGTTTGATCCGCATCTTCGAGGGTTGAATCCCGGGTGTGCAACGCGAGCCTTCCCAAAGTCAATCCTGACCGGATAATTCCCCATATGCTTCCTGGCTCTGGCTGGGCGAAATTGCCCAACTGCGGTTGAATAAACCGGGAGATTTTACAAGGAGGCAAACTATATGAGGACGCAAGGTTTCCTATTGGCATTGTTGGTCGGCCTTCCATGCGCGGCTGCCCGGGGACAGGATTTTGGAACCGCGCAAAGCACCAATGCGCCTCCACCCGGCCTCGGATACGATTCGCGCATGACCCTTTCGCCATGCAAGCAGGGGATGTGGGCGGACGAGGTGGGCGAAGGCTATCGCAAAGGGGCGTGGGAATTCGAGGCGACGTTGGGCGCGGGATTGGGCGTCAAGTATGGGAGCACTACCAAGCACAACCTGGCCTTCAGCGAACTGCGGATCGGCAGAGTAATGACCGGGGAATTGGGGAAAGGTCATTGGTACCAGGGCAACGTGGAATTGCTCGGCGAAGTTTTCGTGGGCACGCAATTCAATCCCCAGCTCCGGTATTTCGCGGGGGCCGCGCCGGTGCTGCGGTATAATTTCATGACCGGAACGCGCTGGGTGCCGTTCGTGGACGCCAGCGCCGGGGTGTTGAGCACGGCCATCGGACGTCCAGACCTGGGCGGAAATTTTGAATTCGATCTGCAAGGCGGGCCGGGCATAAAGTATTTCTTCCGGAACAACGCGGCGTTTATTTTTCAATACCGCTACCTGCACTTCTCCAGCGCCGGCATTTATCATCCCAACAAGGGGGTCAACGCTAATAACCTGCTGCTTGGCGTGAGCTGGGGATTTTGAAATTGAAATTGGACGAAGATTATTTTGCGCTCTCGGAGCGTATCGCCTTCGACTCGGCAGTCTCGTCATTAAACCGCGTGCCATCCGGGTTGATGAGCGTGGGCGTGACAAAGATCAGCAAATTCTTCCGCGTCTTGTGGGATGAAACGGTGTGAAAAAACTGCCCCATCAGCGGCAAATTTCCCAGCAACGGCATCTTATTGGTGGTCACCACGACGCGCTCCGCCTCCACTCCGCTCAAAACCAGAGTGCCGCCATCCGAAACGGTCGCGTCGGCGGCCACCTGGCGCAGACGGAATTGCGGCAGTGGCATCACCGCATGTGAAAAAGCGGGCTTTTCCGGCGAGCCTTTCGGAGCGTGCTTGGGATCATCGTACCCCAAAAATTCGGTCACGTTGGCAATGACCTTCATCTCGAGGCTCTTTTCATCGGCGGAAACTCGTGGCATGACATCAATCGTTGGCCCAAATGGCAGCGACTCAGTCTGGTAAAAGTCGTTAACCTTTCCCTGGCTGTCCTGGGATGATTTCAAGCCGGTCACAATCGAGAGCATTGTAGCCGCTTGCATTTCGGCCTGTCGTCCGCTTTCAGTCGTCACCTCGGGAGCATTCAACTCGTCCACACCGTCGCGTTGCTCCAGCGCCTTGATCATTTGTTGGAATTGCTCTTTGGTCAAAATGCCGCAGAGCTGGGCGACCACGGAATTGGTCACCTGGCTCAAAGCATTGGTCACTCGCGTCAAGTTGTGCGATGCCAACGGGAGCGCAGGGGGCTGGTTGCTCGCGTCAGGAAATCCAGGGAATGTTTTTACATACCAAGGTTTACTGTCGGAATCGAGCAGCGCTTGCTCAATCTCCACGAATTTCACTTTTATGTTCACTTGCGGCGCGGCGTTCGTTTTTGGCTGGACTGGTTTCAGGATTTCCACCGGTTTTGCCGGGACTCCATTCGTCTCCTTATTCTGTTCCTGGGAGCTGTTAAATTTCTGAATGGCCGCTTCAATCAGATCCAAATCCTCCTTGGTGCTGCGCACCATGAGTATGCCCTTGCGATCTTTCCAAATAAACATTTTGCCCACGTTCGCCGGGTTGTCGGTGTTCAGGTCCACGCCAACCGCCTTGAAGAATTGTCGAACCATTGCTTGCAGGTTTGAGGTCGTACTGTTCCCGCCAGCAATAAATGCGGAGCCTGCCCTGCCTCCACTTGTGCCAGCCGTCACTCCTGATATGCCGGTGGTGACGTTGACTTGCGGCACCAAAGTAGTCGGTGTTTGACCACCGCTAGCGCCGCCGCTGGAGATATTTCCGAACGGCACGCCCACCACGCCTTCCAATCCCTGACGAAATGTGTTCGGGTCAACGTGAAATATCCGCACTTCCATCGGCACTTCATTCGGATCTTTGAGCGAGAAGACAATCGCGTAATCGCGAACCGAGTATTTGATTGGTCGGTCGGTGCTTCTAGTAATTACATCCAACAAGTCGGCCAACCTGAGGTTGTTCAGTTCGCGATCCATGGTCACGATAACGGTGGTAATATCTTCCCCATTTGTTCCAAGCGCGACCATGGGAAGTCCCGTCCCGGCCACGCCGGCTGAATTGCGGTCTATAAAGAAATTGATGCCCTGCTCGTCTGGATCGCGCGACTTGGCAATCTCCGATAATTTGTTGATCACCTCCGTAATCGGCACATGATCAAATTTTATGGAATCAACCTGGATGCGGTCCAATTTGGAGAGAATGTTTTGACGGCCTTTGGTGGTGAGGATTTTTTGAGGTCGTTGCGACGGTTCCGTTTTGACTGCCTGCGGTTTATTGGTTGATGGATTTGCCGGTTCGTTCGCGCCATCACCAGCCAAGGCGCGATTGCCGCGCAAGCCGAATGCGAGCGCCGCAATTATCAGCAAAGTGATAATTCCCGCCAACGGCCATGCGGGGCGGTTCGCGCCGCCCGCGGATTGCCCGGCCAGCCGTCGAATTCTTGGCAACAGCGGCGGGCCGGCCGCTGCGAGCGCGAGTTGCGCGGGCGCGAGGCGCAACTCTTCGAGTGTCGCCAGCGCCCGCGCATAGGCCACGCGGTCCCCACACACCTCCACGGCCAGATCGTCGCAGCAATTCTCCCGCTCCGCGCGCACCTGCCGCGAAACCCACCACACTGCCGGATGATAAAACAGCACCGTCTCCACCACGCTTTGCAGCAGGTTGACGAGATAATCATGCCGCCGGATATGCGCCAGTTCGTGCGCGAGAATTGTTTCCAACTGCGCTGGAGTGAGTCCGACCACGCAACTGGCGGGCAGCAAAATGACCGGCCGCAGCCAGCCGATGACCGTCGGCACTTCCACCAACGCGGATTGCAACAGGCGCACCGGGCGCGTGATGCCGAGGCGGTGCGCCAGTTCAGCCAGTTTGTCGCGCCAGATTTTTTCCAGTGGACCAACGCCGCTGCGCGTGAGCCGCTGGATTTGCAACCAACCACCGAGCAGCCGGCAGGAAAGCGCGAAGACGCCGAGCGACCAACCCAAAACCAACCAGGGGAAAAGCATTTCCACCTTTTCTGAAAAGCTCAATCCGCGTCTCATGTCACGATGGGTAACGATGAATTTGGCTGGTGGATTCAATTCATGCGAAGTGATGTTGACGGGAGCAGGCGCAGGAATTGTATCGGTCTTGATCGCTAGCGGCGCTGTACTTTCTCCGGCAACGTGATGAAAGGTAATAACCGGGGCGGCGGCGAGAAGCAGTAACGCCAGGCATCCAGCCAGGTAACGCAACTTTGGTGAGAAATTGCGCGACAACCGCAGATAACCGGCCAACAGCGCGGCAATGATCAGGCCCTGCCAGAGAAAATGCACGAGGGTCCAGCCGAGACATTCGACGAGGGTTTGCGAAAGCCAGTCGTTCATTTGGTGCCTCCTTCCATTTCATCGAGCAGCCTGCGAATCTCAGCCAGTTCGTCCGGTGAGGATTTTTTGGCGGCGAGCGCCTGAAGAACAAGTTTCTGCGCCGAGCCGCCAAAGGCGCGTTCGAGCAGATGGCCGACCAACTGGCGCTGCACGCGTTCCTCCGAGCAGGTGGGCTGGTATATATGCGACCGCTCCTTTTCGTCCCGTTTGACGAGGCCTTTTTCCGTCATGATTTGCAAAAGCTTCAGCACGGTCGTGTAGCCGGTTTCCTGGCTGCGGTTGAGTTCATCGTGAACGGCGCGGACAGTCGCGGGGCCGAGCCGCCAGAGGACGCGCAGGATGGCGAGTTCAGAATCCGTGGGTTTGGGCAGCGTGGTCTTTTTCATGCCATGGCAGAGATAAATTACGGTTGTCGCGGCTGATATTACGAAACTTTTCGTAT
>JAQGPB010000233.1 GCA_028293265.1 Pedosphaera sp.
AGAAGGAGAAATTGGACCATGCCAGCAAAGCGATGGTCAAGACGCGGGTAATGTGGCGCATAATACTTCAAAACCGCCTGATAATTACTAAAAGCCCGTTCCCGCGGGAACAACCAAAGCCTTAGCAATGATGACGTTTCTTTGTATCAGAATTAACCTGTTTGTAAATCAATCAATTGATTACAAAGTGTTCATGCGCCGACATTCAAACCCCGTTTAAAGACCAAGCCGGGTCAACACTTCAAAATAGATTCCGTGTCCAAAGTCATTCGGATGGTTGATGTTGTTTCCCAGCAAATCCTCCGGTTTTTTGGTGGCGGCGAGCTTGCGCCAGTTATGATAAACATCGGCATAGGCGCATTGCTTTTCCCGCGCGACCTGCTCCGTGACCAGCGCGTAGGCCTCCATTTTGCCCGAGGCCCAGTGCCACTTCGGGTTGGGCGGAAACGCTGAACAGAGGATGATTTCCGCCTGGGTTTCGCTGCGGATGCGGTCAACCATCACCCGGAGATTTTGGGCAAACATTTCTACCGGCACCCCAAAGGGAGGACGGTTGGCGTCATTCATGCCGAATGCAATCAACACCAAATCAGGATGCCGGCTCAGCACCTTTTCTTGCAGCCGCGCCAATCCGTTTACGGTGGTGTCTCCGCCGGTCGCGGCGTTGATGGTTTCGATCTTGCTGAAGGGATACTTTTGGCCCAGCCAATCAGCCCAATGCTGCCAATAGACAAGCGCAGGGCCGGTTGCTTCGCCGCCGGCGGTGATGCTGTCGCCAAAGGCCACCAATGAAATTTTTTCACCGGCGTGAATCCGCGCGAGGGTGCGGGGCAGGAAATTCGCCTGCGGCGGCTGTTCCGGCCAGCCTGGTCCACGGGTGGAAAAGTAATCAACAAAAACAAAATAGGGTCCATTGCCAAAGCCGGGAAATTTGGTTTGGTCGAAATCCTCCTGACCATACAAAATGTTGGTCCTGAAATCGGGGATGCGCGAGCGGGGCATCCGTTTGATGGTGGCCGAGTCGGGATCAATGGTAAAATCCACACCCGCCTCGTAATGGACGGTTTGGGGAAGCCCATCGAGATACGTGTTGCGGACTTTGAAACTGTCAACGTCGAACGGCCCAAAAGCGAGTTTTGCGGGAGTTTCTCCGGCCAGCACCACGGATTCGCCAACCCTGAGCTGCGGACCGTTGCTGGACAAGGAAGGAGAATGAGAGTGGCCGGCACAACCGAATGCCGCAACCACCAGTGCCAGTGCGCCAAGCAATCGAATCGAATGCATCAATGCGGCTGGATTTACGCGTTGGAGAGGTCGGCAGCCAGTCATTTCCCGCCCGCCCGGTAGAATTTCTTCTCCCATTTCTTCTGCTTTTCACCCGCCTCGCGCAGAAACGGTGCGAGCGAGCCAATGTTCAGAAGGGCTTCGTTCAACTGGTGGAATGGAAATCTCAGCGGGCGGGCGAAATCCACGAACAGCACGACGCGGTAACCATCGGTATCGTTCCAGACTTCGTGATTGAAAGTGTCGTCAAAGATCAAGCTCTTGCCTTCGGTCCAGCTTCGATAATCGTTGCCGATGCGGATGCGGCATTTTTCGCGCGGCTCCGGCACCAGCAGGCCGAGGTGCAGGCGGAGGATGCCATTGTAGGCACCCCGATGCGCGGGGATGTGCTTGTGCGGCGAGAGAATCGAAAAGAACGCCGTCTTCATCCCGGGAATTTTTTGCAGCAGCTTCATGGTCTCAGGACAGCGGCGGGCGTTTTGCTCGCAATTCATGCCAATGCCGGCGAGAAAAAAAGTCTTCCAATTCTGGTCGGTGGTGATGGTGGTGACTTCCTTGAGAATCTCGTGGAAGCTCGGTATCTGGTCGCGATATTTCATCACGTGATCCAGTTCGACACGGACATTCTTCCAGTCCGCTTCGACTTCGGCGACCCAAGGAAAGGCGGCGCTGTCGTAAATGCAGGGATCGCCCTGCACTGAAACTTTGGCGACGCAGCTTTCCAGTCCGTTTTGCAAGGCGATGAGGCTGCGGCCGACGAGGCCCTTGGGCTCGCCCAGTTGATGTTTGCGGTTGCGGAGATCCACGGCGGAGGATGCCGGGCTAAGGTTGTTGTTCGATTCGAGTATTTGGTCCACGGCTGAATTTCGTTCAAACGCCTTCAATGGCTGGATGACCCAAAGTCGCCAGCCTGGCGAATATGCATGGGACGAAGATAGGAGGGTTGCGCTGGCGAATCAATGGGGTAATAAGGGGGGCGGAGAGTTCCGGGTTCCGGGTTCCGAGTTGGGAATTGGACGAGGCTTGACTTGGCTTGACCAGCTTTTGCTCAAGCGACGGCAAGCGAACAAAAGTGCGGAGTGCGGAGTGCGGAGTGCGGAATCGGGGAAGCGGAAAAGACGCGCTGCTCGAAGGCAAACCGGGCAAAACCGGGCAAAAGCGGTCTAAACCGAACTGGTCCGAATTTTGGAGGCTGAAGGCTCCGGTTTCCAAAATATAGGCCGGGGGGGGGTGCCAAATAGGCTGAATCAAGCTGAACCATCCTGAATTAAGCTGAATTACGGGCCTTTTTGCATGGGATGACCGGATGAACGGCCGCTGGTTAGTTGAAACCCGATTTTTAACAGAAGCAAACGAAGGAGAACGAAGGAATAGCGGGCTTGGTTTAAACGGACCTGGTTGAGGGATGGGAATGGCTTTGACCGCGGACTACGCAAATAGGGAGAACCGGACTGTTTACCCAGACCGGAGACATCGGTACTACAGGTTTTCAAAGAACCACCTCCTAATACGGGGCAACAAATAGCAAACACGAGGGCATTGTGTCAAGGATTTACGGGCTGTTTTAAAGTTCTTTCATTTATTTTCGGGGCAAAAAAACATCTTGATCCCTTTTCAGGTTAGCCCCACCCGTAAAGAAGTTATCGGTTCAATCCTTTGGCCGGAAGCGCGGGGTGGTGATGATCCAGAATGCCGAGGCAATGGCCAAGGTTGAGCCCACGTATGCTGCCTTTAAGAACCATGCATATGCATCGCCTTGGATTGTCATGTGATGTGACCCGATTTCAAAATCGGTGTACGTTTTTGCCTGGTGCGTTTTCCACCACTCGCTTTGAAAACCGAGCTCTGTGCGTTCGGAGAAGCCCATGCCGCAGGATGACGGCCCAATCCTCCATGAAGGACCGTACGACCAGCCACCCCCGACAATGTTGATAGAATAGAGATTCTGATTGCCTTGCCGATAAACGTAGGCGGCGACCATGGAAGCAGCAAGAATGCCGCAGCAAAGCAGGCGCTTCATGGATGATCTCCGGTGCTGGATGTTTTCATTATTATTTCTTCCCGCCTCGCGCAAATCAGGCTCGTCAGGGAATCGACAGCGGCCTTGATCAATTGTTCGACAATTTATTTCATGAATACTGTGTTGTCCTTCGCCTGTGTGGGTGCATCCCAGTTCTTGCAATTCAGGCGTGGAGCGCGGTTCCGTGGCGCAGACATTCCCGTCGGCCGTGGCGCAGGTTTTCCAGCCTGCGAGATCGTGGAGCTTTTGGCGTGCGCCGAAGCGGCGGCACGTCTATAGGAGCATCCGCGCTTCGCCGGGGAGCGGCAAAGTGCCGCGGGGCCCGTGCCTGGCGCAATAAACTGGTGCGCCCCGTCTTGTGAATTTTCCATGTAAGTTTTTCTCGACAAAAGGCAATCAATTGGGGGAGTGATTTTTAAGAAAGACTTATTGAAGGGCATGGATGGAAGCCGTGGGGTATCTCAATCCTTCTTTTAAAGACAACGGCAGCACCGCTTGCTGCTTACCGGTCACCACCAAGAACAGGGTCCAGAATCGCCCCTGTTTGGGCAGCTTGCAAATTAGTGCTTGACATTTAAAACGACTGTTTCAAACTTGCGTTTGAAACATGGGTTTTAAAATTGCCATCCCGGAAGACGCGGCGCAGGACGCCACGCGCGAGCACCTGCTTGAAGCGGCGGCGAATGTCTTTGCCGAGGTCGGCTTTCATGCCGCCACCGTCCGCGAGATCTGCCAGCGCGCGGGTGCCAACATAGCCGCCGTCAATTATCATTTTGGCGACAAGGAACAGCTTTACCGGGCCGTGCTCAAGGAGACCCACCACTGCGCCCTGGCGAAATATCCCGCCGATTTCGGCCTGCCGCCGCGCGCGACCGCCGAACAACGGTTGCACGCGTTTGTTTTTTCGTTTTTGATGCGGATTTTTTCCGAGGGGCGGTCCGCCCGGCACGGCAAGCTGATGGCGCGCGAAATGATCGAGCCGACCGGGGCGCTGGATGAAATAGTCAGCGAAAACATCCGCCCGATGGCGGTGGTGCTGACTGGAATTGTCGGCGATCTGCTGCCCAAATCGGATGTGGAGACACGGCGGCTGTGCGCGATGAGCGTGGTAAGCCAGGTGTTGTTCTATCATCATTGCCGGCCAGTGGTGATGCGGATGTTTCCGGACATGAAGTTCGACCAGAAAGGCATCGAAAAATTGGCTGCACACATAACGCGTTTTTCGCTGACCGCAATAAGGGACCTGGCCAAGAAAAAATGAACTCCTGACCTCGATCATTCCTTCCCCCATCACTCCACCACCCCATTCCACATGTATCACATCGCGTTAAAAATGCTGCTCGGCGACCGGGCCAAATATGTGATGCTGGTGGGCGGGCTGACGTTTGCGTCGTTGCTGATGACGCAGCAGTGCGCGGTCTTTTTCGGCCTGCTTTCGTGGACCACGAGCCACATGCGGAACATGCGGGCCTCGATCTGGGTGGTGGACCCGAAGGTGGAACAAATCAATGAAATCAAGCCGATGCGCGACACCGATGTGAACCGCGTCCGCAGCGTGACCGGTGTGGCCTTTGCGATGCCGCTCTATACCGGAGTCATTCAGGCGCGCATGCAGGACGGCAGTTTCAAGCCAGTGGAAATGGTCGGTCTGGATGCCACCACGCTGATCGGGCGGCCGCCGGTCATTTTGTCGGGGCGGCTGGAGGATTTACGGTTGCCCAATACGGTGATGATTGACGAGCTGGCCGTCCAACGGTTAAGCGTTGGACGATCCCGCCCGCTCGGCATCGGCGACATTTTCGAGATCAACGACCGCGAGGCGCGGGTCATCGGCATTTGCAAAACCGACCGTCATTTCTTTGGTTATCCTTACGTTTTCACCACCTATGATGAGGCGCTGCAATTTGCTCCCAAAACGAGGAAAATGTTAAGCATCGTGCTGGCCGAACCGGCAAAGGGCTGGACGGCGACGCAGGCCGCGCGCGCCATCGAACGAGAAACTCAGTTGCGCGCCTACACCGAGGCCGAATTCAGCAC
>JAQGPB010000250.1 GCA_028293265.1 Pedosphaera sp.
CCCACACGCCCTACCCGGATATTGTTTTTCATTCCGCGTTTCCGTACGCGGTATTCGGCTATTATTGCGATGCCGTGATGCCACAGGAATTTTGGGAGTTCTACAGCAGAACTCCCGCCCAGATGATTGCCGACATGGATAACCAGTGGAAAACCTGGCAGAACAGCCTGACCGGCACGAACCGCAACGCCATCAAGCCCATCATCCCCGTCGCGCAAACCTTCCCCCAAGCCACCGGCGCGGACATCACCGCTTTCGTCAACGGCGTCAAGGCCGACACGAATGGCGCGACCGCCGGCGGCTACCATGGCATCAGCTTCTGGGATTGCCAGGAACGCACGGCGGATATGGAGTCCGCCGTGGGGCTTGCCACCATCGGGCTTCAACCGTTCGCACCGCCGCTTTTGCAAACGCTCACTCTGGTCGGCGGGGGATCCGTGCAATTGTCCTTGAACGCCCAGCTCGGCGACAGTTATGCCATTGACGTTTCGAGCGACCTGGCGAACTGGGCGCAGCTGGCAACGTTCGTAAACACCAACGGCCATTATCAGTTCACCGATGCTTCGGTCACCAACCGTCCCACAGGTTTTTATCGTGCGCGGTGGGTGGCGCATTAAATCACCAAGCGTTTTGCGTTCAAGCTTGAGGTAAAATACCCAAACACCCAAGTACCCAAGGAAACCCCAAGCACCAAAAACCAAGGCTGAATCAGCTTGAGTTTAAAGTTTTGGATTTGGTGATTCCTTGGGTACTTGGGTAATTGGGTACTTTCTTCAGTCGCCCAAATTCGTCTCCACCAGCCGTGCGCTTTGAACCCACGGATGATCCAGCGGAACGGTTTTGCGTTTGCCAGCGACTTTTTCCAACGGAACCGGTTCCGCGCCTTCGCCCCGTGCGGCGACCATCACGCCATATACGCCTTCGCGGATAAGTTCGACGCAAGCGGTGCCGAGCCGGGTCGCCAGCAGGCGGTCCACTGCCGAAGGCGCGCCGCCGCGCTGCAAATAGCCCAGAATGGTGACGCGAGATTCCAGGTGGGTCAGCTCTTCCAACTGATGGGCGAGCCGCAAGGTGTTGCCGGTGTGATGCGCGTCCAATTCGGCTATCGTGGCGCGGGCTTTTTTCTTCTCTCCCTTGCCTTTGGCCTTTTCCTTTTTTTTCTGCGCCTGACGGTAATGAGCCGCGTCCTTTTTGGAGGCGGCCCCTTCGGCCACGGCGACGATGCTGAACGGTTTGCCCGCACGGCTGCGTTGGCGGATGGCCCCCGCGATGCTCTCCACGTCATATGGAATTTCCGGAATCAGGATGACATCCGCCCCGCCCGCGATGCCTGACCCAAGCGCCAGCCATCCGGCGCGATGCCCCATGATCTCCACCACGACAATCCGATGATGACTGTGCGCGGTGCTGTGCAGACGGTCAATTGCTTCGGTCGCAATTCCCAACGCGGTGTCAAACCCGAAGGTCACGTCGGTCATGGCCACGTCATTATCTATAGTTTTGGGCAGCGTGATGATGTTCAAGCCGTGCTCCTTGAGCTTCAATGCGGCCCGCTGCGTGCCGCCGCCGCCCAGGCAGACCAAAACATCCAGGTGGTTCTTCTCGTAACTCTCGATGATGACATCCGTGGCATCAACGGTCTTGCCGCCCATCGGCATGCGGTCCGGGCGGTCGCGGCTGGTGCCAAGGATGGTGCCGCCGACGGTGAGAATGCCCGAGAGGCTGGATTCGTTGAGCGGAACCGTGCGGTTCTCCATCACTCCGCGAAAGCCGTCGCGAAAGCCCGTGACCTGCATGCCGTAACATCCGTGGGCGGCCTTGCCGACGGCGCGGATGGCCGCGTTCAGACCCGGGCTGTCGCCGCCGGAGGTCAATATGCCGATATGTTTTTTCATGCCCGCTCCTTTGTTGCACCAGTCTGGCCGCAACTCCTGCATCTCAATCAAGACATTCACCAAACCGTACGCTATCTTGCCGTAAAGTAAATTGGCTGACCATCGGGTTAATGACCGCAAAGGGAAGATGAAGCATGGCCTACGAACTGAAAGCAGGAGAAAAGCTGCCGCACGCAATCCGGCGCATCACCCAAAAACAGGTCGAATGCATCCTATCTGAACTGTCACACCAACGCCCCGGCCACACGGAAAAAGCAATCCACGAAGCGCGGAAAGATTTGAAGAAGGCCCGCGCAGTGTTGCGGCTGGTCCGCAACGAACTTGGCGGCCGCGTTTATCGCCGCGATGCCTGCCGCTTGCGCAACGTGGCGCACGCGCTTGCCACGCAGCGCGACGTTGAAGCGCAGCTTAAAACCGTGGAAAAATTTCTCGGCCGACATCGTGGCCGCAACATTCGCGCGGCTTGGTTGAAATTAAGCCGGTTTTTGCGGGAGCGGCGGCGGAAGCTCCTGAATCAGAAGAATGGCGATGGCAAAAAACTCACCGCTGATTTGTGCGCCACGCGACGGCACATCAAGCATTGGCCGGTGGATGAAATCAAATGGCATGATCTCGCCTGCGGCATCCGCCGCACTTATGAACGAGGTTTGCAGGCGTTTCGGGTGGCGGCGCGGGCACGCACGCCGGCAAACCTGCACGAATGGCGTAAACGCGTGAAGGATTTGTGGTATCAGTCGCGCATTCTCAAGCCGGTCCAGCAGGAGGCCATCACTGCGTTCGCCGACCGCCTGAAACGGCTCAGCGATTATTTGGGAGACGAGCACGACCTGTTCATGATCGAGGAATCAGCCAAAAATGCGGGACTGGATTGCGGGGAATTGGAGGCGGTTTCCAGGTTGGTTTGCACCCATCGCGCCAAGCTGCAAGAGCAGGCATTCGAGCTGGGACGGCGGCTTTACTCGGAGAAATCGTCTGAATTTGCCGCCCGCATCGAGCGTTACGGAAAGGCGGCGTGCCGCCAATGGGCGGACGGCGGTTCAAAGAACGCCAAAAACCATCAGAATCAATAGAATGCCCGCAACAACAAAGACGCCGCACAGGATTTTCTTGTTGTGGTTCGTGTTGCTCGAAGATCCGCATTGCTTGCAAGTCCTGACGGCGTTCGAAACCCGATGCCCACAGCACCGGCATAAATTGTTAAGTGACATTTCTAAAGCGTTAGAGAGTCGCGCAGGGAGAAGCGTTCAAACTTCAGCCAGGTTCGCGAGCGTTAATGCCAGCACCTCGACCCCGCGCCGGATTTGCTCCGGCGAGGAATACTCGTCCGGCCGGTGGCTGACGCCGCCGCGGCAGGGGATGAAAATCATCGTGGTCGGACAAATCTGCGCCATGAACAGGGAATCATGATAGGCGCGGCTGATCATCTTTTTCACTGGCAAACCCAATTCGCGGCAGATGATCGCAATCTGCAACACCAGATCGGCATCACAAATCGCCGGCGCGTCCACATTCAGCCGTTCCAGTTCGAACTTCACGCCGCGCTTTGTGCAAATTTCGCCCACCGATTCCTCGATGCGTTTCAGCGCGGTGTCGCGGGTCGCCAGTTGCGTATCGCGCAGGTCAATTTCCAACCATGCCCGGCACGGGACGCTGTTCACCGCGCCCGGTTCGATGCGAAACACTCCGGTGGTGCCGACCGTATCGGGGCTGCCGCTGGTCAGTGCCGCGCGTTCCACCGCCAGCGCAATCTCCGCTCCGGCGAGCAGCGCGTCATGCCGCTCCGGCATCAGCATCGCGCCCGCATGGCCGCCCACGCCGGTCAATTGCACGCGCAACGTGCTCGGCGCGGCTATTTTTTCCACCAGGCCGATGGGAATGTTTTCCTGCTCCAGCAACGGCCCCTGCTCGATGTGCAGCTCGATGAAGGCGGCGTAGGTGTTCGCTGCCAGCCGCACCTGGCGCAAATCCTTTTCGCCAAATCCCGCCGCGCTTCGCAATTCTTCCAGCGATTTTCCCTCGGGATCACGCAAGGCCGCCGCGCGCTCCAACGACAACGCCCCGGCCAGCAATCGGCTCCCGAGACAGCCAAAGCCAAATCGCGTCGGCTCCTCCGCCGTGAAAATAATCAGTTCGATGGACCGCTTTAAATAAACTCCAGCCCGTTGCAACGCGCGGATCGCTTCAATCGCCCCGATTACGCCCACCACGCCATCGTACCGGCCCGCGTTGGGGATGGCGTCAATGTGCGAACCGGTCGCCACCGGCGCGAGCGCGGCGTCCCATCCCGGCCAGCGGGCAAAAATATTTCCCACGGCATCCTCGCGCAAAACCAGTCCGGCCTCCTGGCACAGCCCTTTGACATATGCTCGTGCCCGGAGATCGGCTTCGGAAAACAAAACGCGGGTGACCACCGGCGGCGGCGCGGCGGAGATGCCGGCCAGTTCATCCAGCTCCCGCTGCAATCGTTCACCGTCAACTGTGAGAGAATAGTTCATGCGTCTCGCCGAACTGCTGGCTGGCGAACTTGCGGGCGACCGCTTCCAAAGCGGCAGAAGACTGCCGCAGTCCAAGACCTGGCGGAGCTTCGACAGCGCTTGGACATATTGCGAAGCGTCAAGGATGCGCCCACTGTTCTATTTCCGGCTCTTCACCCGCGTCGTTCTTCCGCCCGTCAACTGTTTCCGCGTCTTGGCCAGTTCCGCGCGCGCCTGCTGCAGATCACACAGGATGCTCTCGCGTTCCTCGGTGGCACGGGCCAGTTCAAGGGCGTGACGGCGCAGTTCCAGTTGGGTCATCACATGGCGGCTCAGAATTTCCAGCGCCCGCTTTTGATCGGGCCGCAAGGTGCGCGGCACCTGGTCAATGACGCACAGCGTGCCCAGCGCGTGGCCGTCCGGCGTGACCAGCGGCGCGCCGGCGTAAAAGCGGATTTTGGGATCGCCGGTCACGAAGGGATTCTGCGCAAACCGCGCGTCCTGCGCGGCATCGGGCACGATGAACAATTTGTTCTGCAAAATGGCGTGCGCGCAAAACGAGACGTCGCGCGAGGTTTCACTGGCGCTCAGCCCGAGCTTGGACTTGAACCATTGGCGCTTCTCATCCACCAGCGTGATCAACGCGACGGGGGCCTCGCAGATGTGCGCCGCCAGTTCGGTCAGGTCGTCGAAGACCTGTTCGGGGACGGTGTCGAGCACGTCGTATTGCCAGAGGATTTCGAGGCGTTTCTTTTCGTTTTTTGGCGCGGGCGCTTTCATCGGGGCTGTGATTGTTGCCGTTGGATTTTTGACAAGCCAGCAAATGATAAGGTCCCGGTCCGGCAAAGCAATCCATCATTTGAGCAGTGTATCATTTTGAAATTCTCCATTGTAGCGGCGCTCCATGAGCGTCGTTTCGGCGGTCACAGACCTTGTCATTACCCACATCTTTTGCAGAGATTGTTAACGGGAACGGATTATGCAAGGTGCTCCATTTGAGCGTGTTACAAACGCACCATTTTTAGGGCCGAAATGTTTGGCAACAAGCTGGTGCCCAGCAGGACTCGGCAGCTTGTGTTCACAAAATGCGCGGGTTTTAAAACCATTGGTTTTATCGGGCTTTTTCAGCCCAAAAAGAAAAACTAATTTAACCGCCGGGAAGATGTGGGTAATGACAAGGTTTGGAAACCTGCGCTACATCTAAAAATTCAAGGGCTGCCTGCGGGTTTCGTGATCTGCAGATTCATCACGGTGAAAGTCAGGGAAAGGTTTGAGTCCTTGTTGGGGTGGACCGGTTTAGTGTCGGTTTTCAGATGGAGGGTGTTGTTGCCGTGCCGGCCAATGAGGGTGAGGCCCACCTGCGCGGCTTGTCCGGGCTGAATCTGCGCGTTCCAAAGCTCCTGGCCGTTCATCTCGATGCTCACGCGCCGGGCTGAAATGGTGCCGACCAGGCAGCTCATCGAATAGGTGGCGGGCAGTTTCGATTCACTGAAAAATGTCAGGGTGGCGTCGCCGTCCGCCCATGCCTGGCTCTCGAGAGGCGTATGCTGATTCACCGCCCAGCCATGCGTGTACAAGATTTGCGCCCGGTCGTCCGTGTGCGGAAATTCGGGCGTCGAGGACGGTTTCAACACCACGCAAACCTGCTCGTGCGCGAGATCTTCAAAGGTGTCAGTCCGGCCGGCGGCAGCGAGCTGCCTGAGCAAGTCTTCGCCATGATCGGTGTAGCCTTTGCGGTTGATATAGATGGCCCCGAAGCCGTAGCGCTCCAAGAGGGCGATCATCTCCGCCGCAGGCAGTTTTTCGGCCTCCCATTGCCAGGCTTCGCGATTGCGGCCACGCACGGAACCGAAGGAAAAGCGCAAGGTCTTGGTGGCAAAATACGGGCGCAACATTTCGTAACCCTGGATGTCATGCACTGGCGAGGACTCGGGAAAGCTCATCACCGGCATTTGAAAAACCATCGAACGCGGGGGGAGCTTTTGTTCCATCGCCGCGCCAAACGCAGCATCCGAATCAACCAGTTTTCCGGTCTGGATGGTTTCCGCTGCCTCCAAGGGCCGGGGCAGTTGATCGAAAATCCCCACCGCGAGGACGGCGGCGGCGAGCGACAGGTTCAGCCCCGTTCCCCAGCGCCGGCTCCAGACCGTCATCCGCGACGCCAGGAAAAGCAGGATGATCGCGGAGATAAAGATGCTGTAACGATCGGTGCCCCGGAAATATTGGATGCCAGCCAGGGAAATGATGCAGTTCAGCCCGCCGATGATGGAGTAAAAAATGATCCAGACGGTTTGCGGCGCATGGGGTGGGAAGGGTTTGACGCTCTTTGAATTCCGGGCAAGCAGCAGAAAACATTCGGCAAAAATCCAGAGCAATCCCGCGATGCCAATGATGCCCAGATACGCGGAAAAGATTTCACCCTTCACCCACGCCGAGTTGATATATTTTTCACCGATACCGGCCAGCGCGTCCACATTGTGGGTCGGCGGCGGGATGAAAAATTCCATCGGCTTCAGCGCGTACAGCTCCGCTTCAAAATAATGCCGGTCCATCCCCGCCGGATTTTTGCCGTGCGTCCAGTTATACGCCAGCGTGCCCAGGTTGATGGCGATGAAGGCCACGCCCGCCACCGCGACGCACAGCAGGCCGACCTTCAGGTTCTCCGGACGCCGCCGCCAAAGGTAGTGCGCGAGAATGCTGAAGCAAAGGAGCTGGACATAGACATTAAGGTTGTAGGGGTTGCTCAAGCCCATCACCAGCGCCGTGATGATGCAGACCCACGACAGACGGTCGCCGAGGCGCATGCGTTTGCTTGCCACGATGATCCAGCAGCTCACAATCGCCCAGGGCACGGGGTAGGAATAGGCCAGCAGCAAATGCCCCAAGTTGCGGAAGAAATGATAATAGGCGAATGAAAACAACACCGCCCCCACAAATGACCAAGTGCGGGAATAGCGCATGAACCGGGCGCAAAAATAAAACGAAACCGCCGAGAGAATATGCCCCAGCAGCACGCCGAAATTGCTGGCCTGGAAAAGGCCGATGACCTTGGCGACGAGTCCCAGCCCGAAGGTCAGGATCTTTTCATACATCGGGTAGTCGTTCCAGTTCGCGTAATAGGGCGCGCCGAGCCGTGAAATGGTTTCGCCCCAGAACGGAATGTAATCGCCCTCGGAAGCGGCCTTGATCCAGCCGAGGATTTGAGGGGCATCGCCGCGGTAATCCAGCGGCACACGCCAATTTTCCACTGACATCCGGTCCCGGACAAAGCACCACCCCACCGTGACGATGACGATCAAGGCCAGCACCCGCAACACCCCGCCAATTTTCAATTTGCGAAAGGACATGAAAGCAGAGCCTAAAAGATAGGAAGGCTTTGCAAATTGCAACCAAAAATACCTGTTTTAGGGCATGCGGGGTGCATCTCGACACTGTCCCCGATTCTTCTCCCTCGCTCACGACGCAGGAGTGGGAGAGGGCCGGGGAGAGGGAGGCCTTGTCTGGAAAACCCGACGTTGGCGCGGGCAGAAAGTGCCTCCTCTCCCCAGCCCTCTCCTCCATTCCATGGAGGAGAGGGAGTCGGCTCGCTGCGGTTCCAAGAACAGTGTCAAGATACGCCCGGGCATGCGGGGGTATTCGCCTTATTTGGGTAGGGACGGCGCGCTGCGCCGTCTGCGCCTTGCCCGTGCGGAAGCACTTCGGAAGCAGCGCAACTTTGGGCCAGGCGTGGACGCCTTGGCATCCGTTCCGCCCTCGCTGACTCGGGCGGAGACATCGCAGCGCGATGTCCCTACCATCAATACAGTGCGCAGGATTTCAGTGGCCGACTACCAAGATATCGAGCATGGCCGGGCCATTGTTGCGTCCGCCGCCGCGCTGGCCGGGAGGACGGTTCGTGCTGGCCGGAGAAGCGGCGGGCGCGGCTGCAGCGTCGGCCGGGGGAGTGGCGGGACGTTCGAGGGTGATCAAAACGATTTGATTGTTTTTGGTATCGAGGGTGCAGGTCTTGGCACCCGCTTTGGTTTTCACTGTTTGTGCCACTTCAAAAGCGGTCGGGCTGGTTTCCTTGATGATGGTAAGGGTGCCGTCGCGTTGCGAACTGAAGGCTTCCATGGTGGCGGGGTTGAATCCGCCGCCGTCGGTACCATTGCCAATGGGCAGGGTGGAGAGAATTTTTCCATCATCGGCATTCAGAATCACGCAAGTAGCGGGTTCGTGGCAGAAAGCGAAGAGAATATGGTTCTTCGCGTCCAGCCCGAGGCCGCCGGGACCGCCGCCCTTGCCGCCGAGTTCGTAATGCGCGGTGACCTTCATGGTGTTGGCGTCAACGACGGCGATTTGGTCCTTGTCTTCGAGGTCAATATAGACATGGCCCGCGCCGTCGCTCGCGGCTTGTTCCGGCTGGCCGCCAAGGTTGATGGTGCCGACCACGGAACCATCCTTGCCGTCAATGACGGTGACGTTGGGCTCGGCATGGCTGAGAACGTAAACGCGTTCGGTCAAAGGCTCGAACAGGATGCCGTCAGGGCGGCCTTGGACGTCAATGGATTTGATTTTTTCGAGCGTCTTGGTGTCCCACATCACGACCGGGCTGCTGCTGGAGAAGCCGTGATGGGATTTGGCGTCCACCGCCGCACCGCGCGCGCGGGTGTTGGGGATGGAACCGGCGGATTTGAGCGTGTCTTCGTCGAAGACCAGGACGGCGTCGCCGCGGGGAATGTAAATGCGGCGGCCATCGTTGTCGGCATAGACATAATCAATGCCGCCGCTGCCCATGGTCTGGACGGTGTTGACGACCTTGTAATCCTCGGCGGCGGCGGTTTGGGTGAAGCCGCAGGCGGCGCACAGGGCGATGCCAGCGACAAAAGCGACAGGGGAAAAACGGTGGAGAGAGTTCATGGAAGATTGGTGTGATGTGCTGCTGACTGTTTGGTCAAAATCTCCGGCCAACGATTCGCGCTGTCGGAGCGGGACATATCTGTTAACGGGATTATTGCCCAGAACCCCGGTTGCGCAAGCGCGCAAACATTAATTATTCTTCACAAACATTTTCCCCGGCAACTGGCGAATGAGCCGTTTCATCTCCAAACCCAACAACACATCTGAAACGCGCCTCCCACCGATTAAACCCTCCAAAGCTCTCCGCGACTCGGACTGGCGCGGTGTGACAAAAAAGTTGACAATGTAATCGCTGGTGACGACATGGTGCACATTGTTAACCTGGCCAAAATGAATTCAGCGGCTTGCTAACACCTGGGTTCGGACGGTGATTGATTTGCCGAATACATGTGTTGTTTCACCTGGTAGATCACTTTCCTTGGCCAAGCAAGGGCGGTGCATTTGTG
>JAQGPB010000303.1 GCA_028293265.1 Pedosphaera sp.
CCTGCAAACATTGGGCGCAACCGCCTTTTTTTCACAAAGATTCATCAAACAAAATAAACGTGTCAAAACTACCGTAGGTTTCATTTTACAGCATCCGCTCTGGTATGCTGGCTCCATGAATGCTCAAAATAGAGTATGTCGGGGTCTAGGCCGCGTGGTTCGCGGGAGTGTGGAGCGGGCGACCCGCCCGTCGCCCGGCCCCTCAACCCTCAACCATTTTCAACCCTCAACTACTTCGGGGCGGAGTTTCTCGCTAAATCAGCCCTTATCCCACTCTCAACCAACAACCATTTGGTCCAGCCAGCCCCATTCCGCCAATTGGAATTTGGAGCTTGGTTATTCTCTGGAGCTTGGAGCTTGGACGCTTGGAGCTTCTCAAACGGCGCGGAGTTTCTCACCAAATCTGTACAAATCTCGCAGTGCCGCCCGGTCGGGTCGCCACCGCCCATCCGCCAGCTTGACATTTCGAGCTTGGTCATTCCATGGGTATTTGGGCAATTCTCCAAGCGCCAGTATTTTTGACTGCCCACCCCCGTCTGATGCCTGTATGCTCACGTCATGAACATTCCTGAGCATCGCCAGGCCATTGACAAGCTCGACGCCCAGATCGTCAAACTCTTGAACGAGCGGACCCAGCACGTGCTCGAGATCGGGGCCATCAAGCTCAAGGCCGGCGAGGAAATTTACGCGCCGCACCGCGAGCGCGCCGTCTTGCAGCGCATCTGCAAAATGAACCGCGGTCCCATCACCAACGAATCGTTGCGGGCGATCTACCGCGAAGTCATGTCGAGCGCGCTCTCGCTCGAAAAATCCATGACCATCGCCTATCTCGGGCCGGAAGCCACCTTCACCCATCAGGCGGCCATCCGCCGGTTCGGCTCCAGCCTCCGTTACGCCTCGCAAAAAACCATCGCGGACGTTTTCTCCGAAGTCACCAAGAACCGCGCCGATTACGGCGTCGTCCCTGTGGAAAATTCCACCGAGGGCGTCGTCACCCACACGCTCGACATGTTTGTGGACAGTGATTTGAAAATCGTCGCGCAGATCATTCTGCCCATCCAGCATTGCCTCGTGAGCAATTGCAAACGGGATGACCTCAAGCGGCTTTACGCCCATCCGCAATCGCTCGCGCAATGCCGCGGCTGGGTGCAAAATCATCTGCCGCACATCGAAATCATCGAGACCTCCTCCAACGCGCGCTCCGCCGAACTCGCCGCCAAGGAACCGAGCGCGGCGGCCATCGCCGGCGTGCTCGCGGCGGAACGGTACGGCCTGCACATCCTGGAAAGCGACATCCAGGACAACTCGGCCAACGCCACGCGTTTTCTCGTGCTCGGCCGCCAATGCAGTCCGCCCACCGGCAAGGACCGCACCAGCATCATGCTGAGCATCACGCATGAAGTCGGGGCCTTGTATGAGGCGCTCGCGGCGTTCCGGCGGTTCAAGCTCAACATGACCAAGATCGAGTCGCGCCCCAGCAAACGCAAAGCCTGGGAATATTATTTCTTCGTGGACTGCGAAGGCCACCGGGAAGACCGCAAGGTCGCCAAAGCCATCACCGAACTCGAACGCCACTGCAATTTTGTGAAGGTGCTTGGTTCCTATCCCGATTCAGACTGAGCGGAAAAATAGCACAAGAACATCGACTGACCCCTTTACGTTACTCACCCTCCTGACTGGAGAGTACCAGCCACATCTTAGCCGAGAAACTATCGTCGTTCACGAAATCAAGGACATCCTGTAGGCATGGCGCAATCCACCATCCAGAATCTTCGTCGAATTCATCTTCTGGATTTGTTGAGTTATAGATAACTTTGGCCACCAATTCCGCCAGATATAAAACCTTCAGAAGAAGATTCTGCCGATAATCTCGTTTCGTCGATCGCTCCATCATGATTGTCACCCGTCTCAGTTGATCGAATACTTGATGCGCCTTGCCCCAGTCTGTGGGAGATTTCGCGACTTCTAAAAGACGCTGAACGGCATCGCACGTAATCTGTGTCCTATCGAGAATCGCCACTAATATGGCTGTTGCCCACCCAGGGTGCCTTTCTATTGGGAGGCTGTCAAATATGAGCCGTCCTGCCTCAAGAGCACTTCCCTGCTGCCAGTGATCACGAGCATTAGATATATCGTTATTCATGGACATGATTAATTTCCCTTCTCAGGTTCGAATCGAATATAGTAAAGGGGGTCAATTTTATTGTGCTATTTTCCTGCTTTCAACCACAAAACCCGTCCCGAAAAAACCAACCATAAACGGGTCGGTCAATGTTATTGTGTTATTTTTCCCTGTTTGGCAGTTGACATTCAGCCGGAACCTCACCGCACTGTCAGGGGTAAGAAAAGCGGTAAAAACCCATCGCTGAACCGGAAGCGGTGGTGTCTTCATACTGCCAATTTCCGTAAGGATCGGTCATCAATGGCGCGAAGGAAGTGAAAGCGCCCGCTGCATTCGTGGCCTTGAGCAGCGTATGCGCAGCGCTGGGTACACCTGTCCCCGTGAGGAACATGTGCTGATTGGACAATCTGGTTATGGAATTGAATTTCAGCAGGGCATCCCCGCTCACGCGGACCACGGCGAAGAGGTTGCCGGCATGGCCCGCCATCACCATTCGTCCGAGCGGGTCCAAGGCCATGGCGTTGACGTTTTCATCAGCGCCTGTCCCATAATCAAAATAATTCACGCCGCCAAAGCCGTAAGCCGGGTCCAGGACACCATTGGTCATGAACCGCGCGACGGCGAATTTGAAATAAGGACCGTTTTGCGCGCGGCAGGCCGCGACGATTTTTCCGTCGCTTTGCAGCGCCACCGCGAGCACCTCAGAATTCGCCAGGCCGATGGAGGCGACGGCCACCCCGCTGCTGCCAAACGTGGCATCCAGCGTCCCGTTGGTGTTGTAGCGCGCCAGCGCCAGTTGGAGCTGATAAGCCGGGGCGTTCGCGGCGACGCCGGCCATGATGATTTTGTGGTCCGGCTGCAACGTCATGGCATAGCCGGCGGAGACGGTTTCGTTGGGGAGCGCCGTCGCCACCTTGCCGAAACTTCCGAAGGAATTGTCCA
>JAQGPB010000322.1 GCA_028293265.1 Pedosphaera sp.
TGCCCGCCGGGTTTATCTGGACATCGTCGGGCTGCTGCCTGCGCCGGAGGCGTTGGAGAAATTTGCGGCCGACAGGCGTGCTGATAAAAGGCAGCGGCTGGTAAGATCGTTGCTGGCCGACAATCCCAATTACGCGCAGAACTGGATGACGTTTTGGAACGATGCGTTGCGCAATGATTATCGCGGCACGGGCTACATTGACGGCGGGCGCAAGCAGATCACCGGCTGGCTTTATTCGGCGCTCGCCACCAACATGGCTTATGACCGGTTTGTGGCGCAATTGATCAATCCGACGCCGGAGTCGGAAGGTTTCACGAAGGGCATCGTGTGGCGCGGGACGGTGAATGCCAGCCAGACGCCGCAGATGCAAACGGCGCAAAATATTTCGCAAGTGTTTATGGGCGTGAATCTCAAGTGCGCCTCGTGCCACGACAGTTTCATCAATGACCTGACGCTGAACGACGCCTACGGGTTGGCCGGCATTTATGCCGAGGACGCATTGGAAATGGTGCATTGCGACAAACCGACCGGCAAAAAGGCCGAGTTGAAATTCATCTATCCCGAGCTGGGGACGATTGATCCGAAAGCGGACAGGTCCGCGCGGTTGAAACGGCTGGCGGAGATCATCACGCAGCGGACGGACGCGCGGCTCACGCGCACGATTGTGAACCGGATCTGGCAGAAATTCATGGGGCGCGGGCTAGTCGAGCCGGCGGATGACATGGAGAAGCCGGCGTGGAACAGCGATTTGCTGGACTGGCTGGCCGAGGATTTTGCCGATCATGATTATGACGTGAAACAGCTCATCGAACGCATCGTGACTTCGCGCGCGTATCAATTGCCCGCAGTGAGTTTCGATGAAAAGGAGACGCTGGATTATGTCTTTCGCGGGCCGTTGGTGCGCCGGATGTCGGCGGAACAATTTCGCGACGCGCTGGGGGAATTGACCGGCGTGTGGTACGAGACGCCCGTCGCGCAGGTAGATTTCAGCCTGGGCACGACGAATCCGCCGGTGGCTGCGCCGTTTCCCGCCAAGTGGATTTGGAACGACACCAATGCGTTGAGCGCGGCCAAGCCGGGGACGGTTTATTTCCGGAAAAATTTCAGGCTGGAGGAGGTGCCGTCGGCGGCGCTCGCGTTCACGGCGGCGGACAACAGTTTTACGCTTTACGTCAACGGCAAGAAAGCGGGCGCGGGGGAAGATTATTCGCGATTGTATGTCACCGATATTCGGAAGCAACTGGTGAAGGGCGAGAACACGATTGCGGTGGAGGCCGTGAATAGCGGTGACAAGCCCAATCCGGCGGGGCTTTTTCTTTACGCGTGCCTGCGGCAAATCTCCAAGGACAAAACGAATGCGGTCCTCGATTTTGGCACCGACGCGTCGTGGAAATGGTCGGAGACCAAGAACGCGGGCTGGGAAAAACCGCGCTTTGCGGCGGATGGTTGGCAGCCGGTGTCGGAATTGGGAATTAGTTCGACGCAGCCGTGGAATCTGGAAAAGCAATTTCAATCCGCGCTGGCCGCGCCGGAAAATTTTGGCAGAGTGCGTTCGGTGCTGACCACCGCGGATGCTTTGCAGGTCGCGCTGGGCCGGCCGAACCGCGAGCAGACGGTCACGACGCGGCTCTCAGCAGCGACGACCTTGCAGGCGTTGGAACTGACCAATGGCCGGGAGCTGGCGGATTTGATCCATCGCGGCGCGGCGAATGTGATGGCTGAAACCAAGCCCGGCAAAACCGATTTGATTCCGCGCCTGTACACACTGGCGTTAGGGCGCAAGCCCACCAGGGAAGAACTCAAGCTGGCTAGCGAAATTGTCGGCCAGCCGGCGCAGGCGGCGGGGGTGGAAGATTTGCTGTGGGGGCTGACGATGCTGCCGGAATTTCAGTTAATTTATTGAATGGAAAATGGGTCCCGGCGTTGAAAGGCCGGGCTATTATCATGGTGTCCCTTTGGGACAAAACGCAGCACCCGGTGCAGGCACGTCCCGCCAATCCTACTGGCCGAGGAGGCGGTAGTACATGTTGCTTGGAGGCGGCGGGAGAGTGACCTGGCCATTTGTGGGGTTGTTCGTGACAGTTTCCCAATGGGGATTTTTCAAATCGAGGGTTTGTTGGAGGACAAATGAACCTTGCGCAGGCCAGGAGAACGTCAGACCGTTTCCCGGCGCGGGGCTGACGGCAAGCGGGGGTTGGAGGGCGAACACGCGCAAGCCATCAGCGCCGTTGGCGAGATAGGCGTAGCGGCCTGAGACGGCTACGCCGAAGCCCTTGCCCCCGTAATTGGTGCTCGTCTGGCCCGCCGCCACGAAGTTCGTGGGATTTGCAACATTGATGACCCGCAGGCCCGCATTGCAGGCGAGATAGGCATAGTCGCCCGAAAGGGCGATGCCATTCCCGGCGGTCTGACTTGCGGGGTAGGTTATCTGGCCGGCCTTCGTGACTGCGCCGGATGGGGCAACGTGATAGGCTTGCAGTGGCGCCAGGCCGGTGTTGGCCACAAAAACATATTGGCCGGCAATGGCGACGCCGGTTGCGCTGGCGCCGACATTGGTATAGACGAGGTTGGAAAAAGCGCCGTTGGAAAATGCCCCGATGTTCATGAATTGACCGCTGCCCGCCATGGCGAGGTAATTGCTGGTGACGGCGAGGCTGACGGGATTGAGGTTTTGGAGCGGGATGTAGTTGGTCCTGCCAATGGGCGCAGCCGGATTGGAAATGTCCATCGCGGGCACGCGGTCGTCACCCCCGAAGTAGAGATTGGTTCCCAAGATGGCCAGACCGCCGCCAAAAACATTCGATTTAAGATAACCGACATTGGTGGGCGCAGCGGGGTTGGAAACATCATAAATGAAGAGGCCGCGGCCAGCGGAAAGGGGCGACGTTACGAACGCGTAATTGCCGGAGAGCGCCACGGCGAAGGCGTTGATTCCCGTGTCATTGCTGCCATGGGGGTGGCCCACGTTCACGGGAAGCGCCGGATTGGAAACATCGTAAATGAGCAGCCCGTTGGTGCCGCCGGCGAGATAGGCGTAATTGCCGGAAACGGCGATGCCCTGGGCGGTGCCGCCATTGTTGGTGTGGCCGATGTCGACGAGGTTAATCTGGGCGTTCAGTGATGACGCCATGCTCAATATCAAGAGCGTTCGGAGATACAGTAGAATCGCTTTCATAAATAAATTCATGGGTAAACCGGCCAGGAACAGTGCAGCTTGATTCGACTGGAATCTATTCCACAAAGAACGGGTTGGGAACTGTGCCTTTGACAGCACACGCGCTTGGGCCGTGTGCGTCTCGCCGCACACGGAAAAATCCGGCAAATGGCCGCTTGATGTTGTGAGATTCAATTGAGATCCGCAGGATGGCTCGCAAAGCTGGCTTTATTTTTGGGAACTGTGTATTATGGTTGGAGAACGATGAAAGCCATGCATTCCTGGAACCGCCGCGATTTTTTGAAGACTGCCAGCGCGGCCACGCTCGGCGCGTTGGCGGCCGGTTTTCCGAAACAGGGTTTGGCCGCGACGGCGGGTGAGGAGAAAATCAAGGCGACGGCGGACACGGTGATCGTGCTTTGGATGGCGGGCGGGATGGCGCATACGGAAACTTTTGATCCCAAGCGTTACACGCCGTACGAGACCGGACTGGCCTCGAACAAGGTGCTCTCGACTTTTCCGGCGATTGATACGGCCGTGGATAATATCCAGATTTCGCAGGGTTTGGAAAAAGTCGCGCAGGTGATGGACCGCGCCACGCTCATCCGCTCCTATACTGCCGGTGACCTTGGGTTCATCCTGCATTCGCGCCATCAATACCAGTGGCACACCGGCTATGCGCCGCCGCAAACGGTGGCCGCGCCGCACCTGGGCGCGGTGATTGCGCGGACTTTGGGGCCGTTGAATCCGGCGGTGCCGGCGTTCATTGACATTGGCCAGCGGCTTGACCTGGGCGAAGGCGAGGAGTTGAAGGC
>JAQGPB010000330.1 GCA_028293265.1 Pedosphaera sp.
AGCGGCAGTCCGCTGCCGCTTTTCCCACGAGGGTACTGGCGGCCCGCCCAGCCAAATGGCACGAAAAACGCTGCCAACGCGTTTGCCGGGACGAATGCCGGCCGATCAATCAGTTTGATTGACGTTCCCGGCCGAAAACGATAGAAAATCAATGTCATATGGCTGAAAAAGCTTTTGATCCCATCAGATCGTGGTTTCTCGCCGCGGAAGAATTGGGCGAGTACATCGGAATCCGCTTCGGGCGCATTCCCCCCGGCGCAACCGAGCCGGAATGGATTTTTCTGCGCCACACCGATTTTGACGGGATTGGAGGATTTGCCGACATTCTCCGCCAACGCGGCGCCTCCCTCACCAGGCTGGCCCAGCTCAAGCATCCTTCCAATCCTTCATGGATGCCGTTCATCAAATCCATTCCGAAACTGATGAAGTCCCGGCACCCGCTGGAATGGGGCATTCCGGCGGGAAAAACCGCGACCACCACCAATTCCAAGCCGCCACCGGCGGTAGCGTGGCATGTTTTTGATGAGGCCGAAACGACCCGGATCCGGCGGGCCTGCCGCAAGGGCGGAGTCACGGTAAATTCTTTTCTGCTGAAACACTTGTCGAAGGCAGTGCGGCCCTGTCTCAAGGACGAATCTTCCGCCATCCCGTGGATGGTGCCGGTCAATTTGCGCGGCAAGGTGGTGCGCGAACGGGACACATCAAATTATTCCAGCTATGTGGGGGTGAAGATCTGTTCCTACGAGACGGTACATGACGTGCATCAGAAGATTTATAATGCCCTGGGCCGGGGTGAGCACTGGGCGAACTGGTATGCCTACGAGTCAGGCCGGCTTTTGGGCAAGGGCATGAAAAAGCGGTTTGTGGCCACCGGCCGGTGCATGCCCGAATGGTATCTGGGCGGGTTTTCCAACCTGGGCGATTGGGACGCGGAAAAGAAAATCACGCAGCACGGCTGTCTGGGAGGCTGGGTCTTCACCCCGCCGGTCCTGCGCTGCCAACTGGTCGGCGCGGGATGTGTGACTTTTCAAAACCGGCTCAGCCTCACCGTTCAGGCGCATCCGGAACTCACCACCGATGTGGCGATACCCCAGGGCTGGATACAAGACTGGGTCCGGGAAATCGAAATGGATCTTTCCAGCGTGCTCTCGGATGCCGTTGCCACACCGGCGCAGTTGGTGAATGCCTGAACAGGCTTCGGTCGGATTTTACCCGCAGATTCGGGGACGACTCCAGAAGAGGAAACGAACTGATTCAGCCTTGGCGGGAAAAATTCAATTCAACCGCAGATGGAGACGGGAAAAAGGTTGAGATGATCGGGAGCAAATCAAACGTCTCCTGAATGATTTCTTATCTGCGTTTATCTGCGTTTATCCGCAGTTTCAACTGCATCGTTCCGTTAGAACTTCAAGCTCACCGAGGCGTTGATCGCGTTGTTCAAAACCCGGTAGTTGCCATCCACAGTCGTGCCCGGCGTAAGCGGGTTGTTGAAAGAGCTTCCCGAAACGGTCCGGTTGGGCTGGTAGGCCACGGTGTATGAAACCGCCCAACCAAAGCGCCGACCCTTGTGGCCCGTGCCGACGCTGAACAGATGGAGATTGCTGTCGGGAATAAGCGGGTTGAAATTGGCGTCGGGACTGGAATTCTCGCTGTAGATGTAACCAGCACTGACAAAATAGCCCTTCGGCAACTGGCGGGTGACGCCGAACTCATACATGAAACTCGATCGGTAATTGAAAGCGAGATTGGGAATGGGCGTACCGAATACAGTCCCGTTGAAGGTCGCCTGTTTCACGCTGTTCCAGTCGGTCCAGTCGAGGTCGAACTCAATATTCCAATTCTCGGTCGGCCGGTAGGAGATGCCGCCAGCAACGAATTGAGGAAAGTGAATGGATGCGCTGGTGGTGGAGGCGAAGTTGAATGCACCGGGAACATAAGCGCTGGAATGCCCCTGATAATTCATGTCCGTCTGGTAACGATAATTCACCCCAAACGCCAGTTGCTTGATGGGCTGATAACGCGCTCCCGCATTGAATCCAAAGGCATAATCATCACCCACAAAATGAAACTGGCTGAAACCAGGGAGCCCGAGGCCCTGGTTGAAATCCACCTTGGAATAATTGATGGTCGGGCCGGCGGCGATGGAAAGCTCCGGCGTAATCTTCCAGGCCGCCACCGGGTTGACGGTCGCATACAAGAGATGGCCATTTTGGGCCACGTTTCTGAAGACCGAGCTGTTGCCATAATCCATCCCCAGGCCATAAGGCACATATACGCCCAATCCCAAGGCAAATGGAGAATCCTTGGGAGCGTTGACATAATAAAATTGCGGCACGGGCTGAAAGTCTGTCTTGGACGCAGCGCTCGCATTGCCGGGGCCTTGATACTTCACGCCGGCCGAGATGAGGTAAAGACCGGCGCTGAGATTCTGTCCTTCGAGTTGCGTGATGCCCGCCGGGTTGTAATAAATCGCCGAAGGATTGTCGGCAGTGGCGGCAAAAGCATTGCCGCGCGCGATGCCTTCCGGGTCCTGATTGGGCAGGCGGAAGCCAACGGCGGTTGCATCGCAGGCAAGGAACGACATCGCGCCCAGCGTCAGCCAGGCAGCCGAGGGGCTCAAGGCTTTGGCCTGGCCGGTCATGCGCGTTGCAAGGCACCCGGACTTCTTTCCGCTCAACAATTTTTTCTTCATGCTATTTCTTATCGGCATCAATCACTAGAAGCTGAATCAAGCGCAAGATCAGGCTGATTCACATGATCTCACGTTTGGCTGCAAGCAAAGCCAGTGCCAAGGCGATGGCTGAAGCTGGCTTTGCGCGCCGGGTCGCATTTTGACTTGCATGATTGAGCAAAAGAAATGTTCGCGCCAGCCGAAAACGACCCGGCGAGATGAGTTAGAAGACTGTCTAATTGTCGGCCAGACTCGCGGTGAATAGGACTGCCTGCCGCTGTATTTAATTGAGCTGCCAACGCGCGAATTGTTTAAAAAACGACCTGTCCAGCGCCGTTTCAAGGTCAAAAAAGCCGTCAGGTGAAGCTTGAGGTCTGCCACAGAACGGGATTATAAATGATTGGGCCGAAAGTCAATCGAACGAATGAGCGCGGTCAGGAGCTCCCAACATTTCGTGCCCACAGGGCTTTAGGCACGGTTATTGCGGACGAACCAGCGTAAAACAGATGCAACAAAACGGACATACAGCCCTTTCGGGGAAAATTGACAGCGTTGTAAAGTGCAAGACCAACCAAGGCGTCAGCCTGGAGGTGCCGGTCTTGCGGTTGACCCGCCATCTGGCGGTCTTTGAAATCAACGACCCCAATTGCATACTCAGGACTTCCGAGGTCCTGAACGATTTCCAGATCAAACTGAACGACCGCCCGGTCTATTCCGGGCGCGCGGTGATCGCCAACCTCGTTCACACCGGCACATTCATCATCTGCGAAGCTACGCTCGGCGAAAACTGGGTGGACGCCCTGGCCCTGGTTTCGGGCGACGGGAAACAGTTGCGTTCTGGGTTCGATGATTTCGTCAGCCAATGGCAGAAGTTCTACAAGATTGAACCCGCCTACAAAGTGGTGGTGGCGGACATCCAATCCTTTCTCATGGATTTGCGGCTCTGGCTCGGACAAATCGAGCTGGGCATCCGCTCTCCGGGTGTCGT
>JAQGPB010000342.1 GCA_028293265.1 Pedosphaera sp.
AGAGGATGTGAATTGATTTGACCGAAATTAAACTGAAAAAAGGCGAGCCAGTGGAAAAGGCCCTGCGGCGATTGAAGAAAAAGATCGACCGGGAAGGGACGCTCAAGATCGTACGCAATCATCGGCATTTTGAAAAGCCGAGCGAACGCAAGCGTCGCAAGATGAAGGCGGCCCGTTTCTCCGCCATGTTGAGCGCCCGCTACGCGGATCTGTAAACGTTTGAATTCTCATGGCCGGATGCGGTCGAAGTGATGATCGCATCCGGCCTTTGCTGTTTTATGTATTCATTTTCGAGCTGTTGGAATTCGCACCGCCATACGGATGGCCGGGCGATGCTGCGCGAGATCCGCGACCTGGGCTTTGACCATGCCGAGTTGAGCCACGGCACCCGCATCAGCCTGCTCCCCGGCGCGATTGATGCCGTGGAGGCGGGCGAGATCAAGATTTCCAGCCTGCACAATTTTTGCCCGCTGCCCATCGGCGTCAACAACTCCGCGCCGAACCTTTACCGGCTCTCCGGCGAAAAGCCGGCCGAACGCGAGAACGCCTATCGTTACACGCGCAAGACCATCGAGATGGCAGCGCGGCTCAAGGCGCCGCTGGTGGTGCTCCATTACGGCAGCATGGAGATGAAAGATTACACCGACAAGCTGCTGGACATGGTCGCGCGCGGCGAAAAGGAAACGCCCAAGTACCAAAAACTCTGCGAGGAAGTCATCAAAAAACGTGAGGCGATCAAGGAGCCTTACATTGAGCGCGCGAATGCATTGATCAAACGGGTGCTGCCGCTGGCCGAGGAACTTGGCATCAAGCTCGGCATCGAAAACCGTGAGGGACTGGAAGAACTGCCGCTGGAACCGGATTACCACCTTTTGTTCAAGGAACTGGCCAGCCCGGCGGTGGTTTACTGGCACGACTGCGGCCACGCGCAGATCAAGGAAAACCTGGGATTCATCCATCACGCGTTTCATCTCGAATCGCAGCGCGAAAAATTGTTTGGCTTCCACATCCACGACGTGCAATTTCCGGGCCGCGACCATTGCGCGCCGGGAACGGGAACCATTGACTTCGCCGCGCTCAAGCCGATGGTCAAACCGGGGCACATCAAGGTTTTCGAATTCAGCCCGGCGCTGACGGTGGACGAAGTCAAAAGCGGCGTGGCGAACGTGAAGAATATTTGGGGCGCGGAGTGATGGAGGGTGTTGTTGTTGCAGGGTTATGGGGTTCCAGGTTACATCGTTAAAATGTTACAGCGTTGCAGCGTTGCAGCGTTGCAGCGCAGTAACTTCCCAAAAATGAAACCGCTCGCCGCTGCTCCATGGCTCCTGCTCCACTCGGGGGCCAGCAGCGCCGCCTTCAACATGGCGATGGACAATGCCCTGCTCGAAGCCGCGCCATCCCTCGCCCAGCCCGTGCTGCGTTTTTACAGTTGGACGGAACCAGCGGCTTCATTTGGTTATTTCCAAAAATACGCCGAGGTGGAACGGATGACGCTGCTTCGACCCTTGGTGCGGCGGCCCACCGGCGGCGGCTTGGTACCGCATGACGCGGATTGGACTTACAGCGCGATTTTCCCGCCAACGACGGCGTGGTATGGCCTCAAAGCCGTGGAAAGTTATCAGCGCATTCACGAATGGATACGCGCGGCGTTTCAGAAACTGGGCATCGCCACCGAACTGGCCGATTGCTGCCGCAAAGCGCTGCCCGGCCAATGCTTTGTCGGCCATGAAAAATTTGATGTGTTATGGCAGGGCAGCAAGATCGCCGGCGCGGCCCAGCGGCGGACGCGAAACGGGTTGCTCATCCAAGGCTCGGTGCAGCCGCCGCCGATAAAAATTTCTCGCGCCGATTGGGAGCGCGCGATGTGTGAAGTGGCGGAATTGGAACCGGGTGCTTCGTGGCAGAATTTTGAGCCGGGGGCGGCGTTGAAGCAACGTGCCGCTGAGTTGGCGGAGAAAATTTACTCGAACCCGGAATACAACCACCGGCGATAGCTGCCTACCGCCTGAAACCCAGCACCCGCGCCGGCAAAAACAAAATTGCCTCGACCAGCGCAAGACCCGCTCGAATGCAGATCACCATAAACCGCAACGGCAGGGACAGCAGCCAGACCAGCGGAAAGAGAATGAGCGCCAGCAATGCCAGCGGCCAGCAGAGCAGGAACAACACGCACCAGCAGGTAAACAAAATCAGCGCTCTCATCCTGTTCGTAATTTAGCGCGCGTTTGCCTCACGTCAACATCCTGCGCAGAATTCAAGATGCCACCATCAAACAGCCGCTTAAACATTGTCAGGCCGCGCCTCAGCGACTACGTTCCAGCGCATGATACGGCTGGTTTTGTTCGACATTGACGGCACCCTTTTGCACACCAATGCCGTGGGGATCAGCGCCTTTGCCAAAACGTTGGAAATGCAGTTCAACGTTCGCAACGGCACCGATGGCCTCAAATTTGCCGGACGCACCGACTCCGGCCTGGTGCGGGAAATATTTCTCAAGCACAACATCGAGCCTTCCAAGAATAATTTCGGCCTCTTCTTCGATTGCTACGCGGATTGGCTGGCCCACCTGCTCGCGGAATCCGGCGGCGAAATCTGTCCCGGCGCGCCGGCGTTGATCGCGGGCCTGCAATCACTGTCCAAGCCGCCCCTGCTCGGACTGCTCACCGGGAACATCCGCCTCGGCGCGGAAATCAAGCTGCGCCACTTCGATTTGTGGGACATCTTCGCCACGGGCGCGTTCGCGGACGACCATGAAGAGCGCAACGGGATCGCCGCCATCGCGCACCAGCGCGGCGCCCGGATGCTCGGCGAAAATTTGCGCGGCGACCAAACGCTGGTGATCGGCGACACGCCCCTGGACATCGCCTGCGGCCGGGCCATCGGAGCGAAGGTGCTCGCAGTCGCGACCGGCGGCTCACCCCTCGCAGAGTTGCAGATGCATCGGCCCGATTGGACTGTCGCAGACTTGACGAAAATCACCGCCGAGGAAGTGTGCGGCTGATCTTAGTCAACCATGCAGTTGAAACCGCAGATAAACGCAGATGGACACAGATAAGCAATCATCCGGAGGCATTTCATCCTGTCCCCGACGACGCACCTTTTGGTGATGAACTCTGAGCCTTCCTTAAAAGCGTATTTTCCCCTGCTTCCATCTGCGTTTATTTGCGTTCATCTGCGGTTGAATTGAATTTAATGCGAGTGCGGCCTGCCGGTGCCGCACATGCCGCAGGAACTTGGCGTTCCCGAGCAGGACGGCTCCGCGCCACCGCCGCCCGCGCTCGAAGCAAAAACTGAAAATTTCTTGGCGAGCTTGGTCGAGCCGCAGTGCGGGCATTTCGTTCCCTCCCAGTTGCTCGAACGCACCAGGATCTCGCTGTCCCGCTCACATTTTCCGCAATGAAATTCGTAGATCGGCATGGGATCAGAGTAACGCGCAACCCCAAAATCTCAAGCGCTGTTTCAGGTGGAAAGCAACATCTTTGTCAGGCTCAACCAGAGGCAGGGCACTCCGTGTCCGTGGTCAAGGCTCCGGCTCTGGGCAGGGTAAGCCAAAAATCACTGCCCTT
>JAQGPB010000385.1 GCA_028293265.1 Pedosphaera sp.
GCATCATTGCAACGAACTTCGCCCGGCGCACATCGGGCAGACAGTGACTTTGTCCGGCTGGGTCCATTCCCGGCGCGATCTGGGCGGGCTGATTTTTATTGATATCCGCGACCGCGAAGGCCGCACCCAGACCGTGTTCGACCCCTCGGATTTGCCCAAGGAACTGTTTGACCGCGCCGCGTCCCTGCGCAGCGAATGCGTCATCAGCGTCACCGGCAAAGTCCGCCACCGGCCCGAAGGCACGAACAACGCCAAGATCGCCACCGGCGAAGTCGAAGTGGGCGTCACCGTGCTGGAAGTTTTGAACATGGCCGACGTGCTGCCCTTCCCCGTGGACGACCCCGAAGTCGCCGCCAAGGTGAACGAGGAATTGCGCCTGCAATATCGCTACCTCGATTTGCGCCGTCCCGAAATGGCGCGCAATCTCCGCATCCGCAGCAAAGTCGCCACCGCCACGCGCGTGTTCATGGACGAACAGGGCTTTCTCGAAGTCGAGACGCCCACGCTCTTCAAGTCCACGCCCGAAGGCGCGCGCGAATTTCTCATCCCCAGCCGGCGCGAGCCCGGCAAATTTTACGCGCTGCCGCAATCGCCGCAGCAGTTCAAGCAGATCCTCATGGTCGCCGGTGTCGAGCGCTATTTCCAGCTTGCCCGCTGCTACCGCGACGAAGACCAGCGCGCCGACCGCCAGCTCGAGTTCACGCAGATAGACTTGGAAATGTCCTTCATCGAGCGCGAAGATATTTATGCGCTCATCGAGGGGCTGCTCAAGCGCGTCTGGAAAACCGCGCTGAACATGGACATTCCCACGCCGTTCAAGCGTCTTTCTTTTTACGAGGCGCTGAACCGTTACGGCATTGACAAGCCCGACACCCGCTTCGTCATGGAACTCGTGGATTTTACCGAGGAATTTCGCGCCAGCACCTTCAAGGTCTTCAGCGGCGCCATCGCCAACGGCGGCGTGGTCAAGGCGCTCAACGCCAAGGGCCTCGCCGGCGCGACCCAGGGCCAGATCGAGACCATGACCGAATACGCCAAAAGTTTTGGCGCAAAAGGACTGGCCTTCATCAAGGTGGAAAAAGGCGAATGGAAATCGCCCATCGTGAAATTTTTCAGCGAAGCCGAGAAATCCGCGCTCACTTCGAAGCTCGCGATTGAAGAGGGCGATCTGATTTTGTTCGCCGCCGACCAATGGCTCAACGCCTGCGAAATTCTTGGCAAAATCCGGCTCTATTGCGCGGACGTCTTGAAGACGCAGGGCAAGCTCACGATTCCCGCCGACCGGTTTGATTTCCTGTGGGTCGTTGATTTCCCGCTGTTGAGCTTCGACAAAGAACAAAACCGCTGGTACTCGAGCCATCACCCGTTCACTGCGCCGGTGGCGGAGGACGTGCCGCTGTTGCAGACCGATCCTAAAAAAGTGCGCGGCCAGCATTATGACATCGTCGTGAACGGCGTCGAACTCGGCGGCGGCTCCATCCGCATCCACCAGCCCGACGTGCAGAAAACCATTTTTGAGCAGGTGCTGCAAATCCCGCCCGAGATGGTCCAGGCGCGCTTCGGTTACATGCTCGAGGCGTTCCGTTACGGCGCGCCGCCCCACGGCGGCATCGCCCTCGGCTTCGACCGCATGATCGCCATCCTGTGCGGCACCCCCAGCATCCGCGATGTCATCGCCTTCCCCAAGACCGCCAAGGGAACCGACCTCATGACCGATTCCCCCGCCTTCGTTGAACCCAAGCAATTGCGCGACCTCCACCTCGAACTGAAAGTCGCGAAGAAAGAATGACCGTTTAAAAGCGCTCAACCTATGAGCAAAATTCACGAAGCCAGGCTCAAGCTGCGCGGGGAATTGGAAGCCCCGCCCGGCTTGCGCCGCTTTGGCAGCGGTTGGATCAGCGGCGTGCTCGGTTTCATTTTGGGCGTTGCCGGACTGCTGCTCGTGATTTCCCTGCGTGCGCCCGGCATGCTGGCCATGCCCGAGGCCCGTGTATTCGAAACAAACCCATGGTTTCGGGTGTTCCTGCATATTTTGCTCATTGGCTCATTCGCTTGCTCGGTTTTGAGCCTGGTCTTGCGCCGCGGAAAAATGCTCGGCACGTCAGGCATGGTGGTGACGCTTTGCGCCGCGTTGCTCGGCGGCTCGCGGGCCACTGCGTTGACACCCGATGCCGCGCCTGTGTTTCTCGGGCTGGACTGGTTCGTGCTGAATGTCCTGTTCACCGGGATTTTATTCATTCCAGTTGAAGGCATTTTTCCGCAGAAGGCAGACCAGCCGATTTTCCGCACCGAATGGCGCGAAGACCTGTTTTATTATCTGGTCAGCAGCCTCATGGTGCAGGTGCTTACCTTTTTGACTTTCGCGCCCGCGAAATCCATCCTCACGCTGGTGTCGCTGACTGAATTCCGCGCGTGGGTGGGCAGCCTGCCCTTCGTGGTGCAATTCATCGCCATCATGTTCCTTACCGATCTGGTGCAATACTGGGTTCACCGCGCGTTTCATCGCATTCCGTGGCTCTGGCACTTCCACGCCGTCCATCATTCGGCGAAAAGCATGGACTGGATGGCCGGCGCGCGGATGCATTTTCTCGAAATATTTGCGTTGCGCAGCCTGACGGTGATTCCGATGTTTGTCCTCGGCTTCAGCGATGCTGCAATGCACAGCTATATTTTTGTCGTTTATCTTTATTCAACCTTCGTCCATGCCAACCTGAATTGGC
>JAQGPB010000389.1 GCA_028293265.1 Pedosphaera sp.
TGAGGGACTCGTAATTCGTCGCCCCACCGCCGCCAATAAAAGCGCCCACCACGCCTGGCGCCACAAAATTCACGGGCGAGCCGCCAATCACGTTCGGTGCACCGGTATTGGTGGCACCATAACCAAATCCCACCAGCAAACTCGATGGCCCGGCCGGTTCCATCCGCAGCGCGCGCAGGTTGTTCACGTGCAGTTCCAGCGGCTGATTATCCGTCGTGCCCAAAAAATTCAATCCTGCCGTCGCGCCGCTGTTGCCCTTCAACTGCCAGAAGTTCGTCGCGCTCAGGCCATTCAACTGCGACGCGTTGACCCCTGTTACGTTTGCGCCATTGCCGGCAAAGGAAGTCGCCGCGACCGTTCCCGAGAAATTGGGGCTGCCCGGCAGGGAAGAGTTCAAAACCGTCCCGCCAATCTGCGCCGCCGGGACCGTGCCCGAAACATTGCTCGCCGTATCCGCGAAGATGGCGTATGGCGTGGGTGTCAGCGGTTGTCGCGGAAGCAATGCAGTGAAAGCGCCGTTGCCATTCGTGCGCACCTGGATTTGCATCCAAAGCAACTGGCCGCTCCACGGCACGCTGCCGAAATCAAGCGTGGTCGTGAACAAACCATTGGTCACGCCGATGGCCAGGTTCGTTTCAGAGGCGCCGACCTGGCTGCCAGTTTGGGAATTGTTGAAAAGGGCAAACGTGAAATCAAAATTGCCACTGGCAGAAGCCCCGCTGCTGTTCAGCCGCCCCTGATAAGTAAACGCCGTGCCCTGCGCAGCTAGATGGTTGATGCCCGCCATAAACGCGAGCACAATGAACAGACGTTGGAGTGTGGCCTTCATATAAGTTTTTAGTTAGGTTGCTTTAGGGAACTGATTATACCGCGTTTTTTTTACGTCCGGGCCGGGGAAAAGGCAATTTCAATGTCTTCCGCGGGAGATTGCAATGATTGGAAACGATGCTTTTGTTTTTACCAATGCCCTGCTATACCCTTGAAAATGCGCGATCATAGGAAATCACTGCCGGCAGCTCTCTTCTGGCAAATGTTTGGAACGGCGCTCTTGCTGGTTGTTCTGAGCGGGTGCGCGACATCCCGGCATACAACTATGCCCTTGCGCACCGCGCCTGCCGCTTATGGCGAACACGGCATGGTGGCCAGCGTCCATCCCCGCGCCACGCAGGCAGGTTTGGATGTGCTCAAGCAGGGCGGCAATGCCGTGGACGCAGCAGTCGCGGTGGCGTTGACGCTCGGCGTGGTGGACGGGCAAAACTCCGGCATCGGCGGCGGCTGTTTCATGCTCATCCATCGTGCGAATGGTTCGGTGATCGCCATTGATGGGCGCGAAATGGCTCCCGGCGCGGCGAGCCGCGACATGTTTGTTCGCGAGGGCAAGCCCGACACGGATCTCAGCCAAACCGGCGCGCTGGCCAGCGGAGTTCCTGGCGCATTGGCGGCGTATGATTACGCGCTGAAAAAATTTGGGCGAAAAAGCCTCAGGGAAATCATCCTGCCGGCGGCAGATGTTGCAGCAAATGGTTTTGTGGTGGACAAACATTATGCGGGACGCCTCAAGGCCGAGGAAAAAGACCTCGCAAAATTCCCTTCCTCACGGGCGGTTTATTTCAAGCCCGATGGACATCTATACGGAAAGGGCGACCTTTTCCTGCAACCCGATCTGGCCGGGACTTACCGCAACATAGCAGAGCAGGGGACCGATTGGTTTTATCGCGGCCCGTTCGGCGCGGCCACGGAAACGTGGATGAAGGCAAACGGCGGCCTGATGACCGCCCAGGATTTGCGGAATTACCACATCGTGCTCCGCGAACCCGTGTTCACGGATTATCGCGGTTTTCAGCTTATATCGTTTCCACCCCCCAGTTCCGGCGGCGTCCATGTGACCGAGATCCTGAACATCCTGGAAAATTTCGATTTGAAGCCGTTCGATGAAGCCACCCGCCTGCACGTGATTGCCGAGGCGATGAAGCTGGCCTTTGCCGACCGCGCCTACTGGCTGGGCGACCCGGATTTCGTGGATGTTCCCAGCGGATTGGTGGACAAAAAATATGCCGCCGGACTCGCGCGCAAAATTAATCTGCAACACGCCACGCCCGTGCCGGACCATGGTGTGCCGGAGGATTGGCGCAACAATTTGTTCAAGAAACACACCACCCATTTCTCCATCGCCGACGCCGGGGGAAACTGGGTCGCTTGCACCGCCACCGTGAACACCGGCTTCGGCTCGAAAGTTGTGATTCCCGGCACTGGCGTGGTTATGAACAATGAGATGGACGATTTTTCCATTCAGCCCGGGACGACCAATTACTTTGGCTTGATCGGCGCGCAAGCCAACGCCGTCGCGCCCGGCAAACGACCGCTTTCGAGCATGAGCCCGACCATCGTGCTGAAAAACCGCCAGCCGATTCTGGCCCTGGGCGCCGCCGGCGGCCCGACGATCATTTCCCAAGTCGCGCTTGCGCTGATTGACATCCTCGATCTCGATATGTCTCCCGAAGCAGCCATCGCCCAGCCGCGCCTGCACCACCAATGGTTCCCCGACCTGGTGGCGGTTGAAAAAGACCTGCCAAAGGCATTGCAAAAATCGCTGGCAGAGCGGGGCCATAAAATCGAACTGCGCAAAAGCATTGGCGTGACCCAGATTGTCGGACGAACTTCCGACGGCAAGCAGTTCGTTGGCGTCGCCGATCCACGGGCAGGAGGTAAAGCCGCCGGATGGTAAGGAGAATCTGACGTTTGGTTGGACCTGCAAATACTGGCCATCCAGCCAGGCAAGCATGATATGAATCGCAAAACCCTAGCCATCAGTTCGGCGCAAATTTTCTTGATTTTGTGTGCCATAACCATGGGAGCCATGATCGAGATGTCCTGGCTCGGCGTCGCGGGATTGGCTCTTGTGGGTTTTGCCGCCTTGGTCGCAAAATTTTGGAAATGGAGCACTGCCACTGCTTGGGTTGGCAGCCTGCTGGTTCCCGCCAGCTTTCTCCTCGCAAATAAAACGATCACTTGGGACAGCTATTACTCATTGCCGGCGTGGCTGATGGCCGCCGTCATTTTCGCCGCGGCCCATGGGCTTTCTCCCGGCACGCCAGGGACGAACTGGAGAAGGCTGGTTTTGGTCTGGGGATTTCTCGGCAGCTTTGTCTGGCTCGCAAGTTCGTATGCGCAAAATCAACCTGTGGGGTTTTGCGTCGGACTGTTTTCGAGCGTGGTCTGGCTGGTTCTCTGCCGGGTGTGGTTTCGTCCCGGCGCAATCGGCATTCAAGCCTTGAACACATTGATTCTGCTGTTTATCGGCCTGCCGGCGGTGGATTTTGGCCTGCGGCTCCATTCTCTCTCGGACATCAATTCCAAGCCGGAAAATTATTATTCCTATGAAGCTGCGCAAAAACATCCCGCCGCGTATGCGTTTTGGACGCGTTATATTGACGAACAGTGGCGGAAGGTTGGCGCGGCAATTTTCGAACCGGCGCCTGAATGTGATCCGCCTTTTCGCGTTAAGCCCGGCAGCCAGGTATTCTTTTTCAAGAGTCCAATTTCGATCAATCGCCTTGGATTCCGCGGCAGGGAGATTTCTCTGGCGAGGGGCGATGCCTATCGCATTGTCGCGCTGGGTGAATCCACGACCTTCGGCGCCACCTTGAAACGGGACGACCGCCCCTGGCCGGAATTGCTCGAGCAGATGATTCACGAACGGTTGAAAACGCGTCGCCCGGTGGAGGTCATCAACGCGGGCGTTCCCAGCTTCAATCTCGAGACCAATCTTCGCCGCCTGCCGGACGAGGTCCTGCCGGTGAAACCGGACATGATCATTTCCTACCACGGTTATAATGGCTTCAAATTCATTGATGGCGCGCTGCCGCCGGCCCATGGCAAGGCACCGCCCGTTTACCACGATCGCCCGTTGAAATTGCTTGGCGACCTTGAATACGGAGTCAAGCTGATGCGTTACAAAAAAAGGCTGGTTGCCAGCATCGCTCCCGCTCCTCCGGGCATCGCCCCGCCCATGGAAACCCGCTATGCCCGCGACTACCGCGAGTTGAGCCAGGTCGCGCGCACGAACGGCATCCGGCTGGTCGTCGCGAACTATTCAATGGCCGTCAATGGCGGCAGCGACCATCGCCTCACTGAGTTTTTTCGGAGGGCATACCCGCAGGTGTACGCGCAAATCCGGGCCAACGCCGTTCATTCCGCGATCGTCCGGCAGTTGGCGGCAGAGAACCCGGAGATCTGCCTGATTGATACCCATCAGCACCTGGATGGCGAGCATGACAAATTCATTGACCTCGTTCACCTGACCCAACCCGGACGCCAGCAGATCGCCGAAACCATCTTCGCCGGCATTAAAAAAATATTGGAGCAGGATCTTTCAACTGCCGATGCAACGCACTCCCAGTGAGCCTCAAAACCGCTTCAGCATTGTTTTAATTTTAAATACACGATAACAATACGCGCATGAAACCCCTTCTCTTCAAGGTTGCCATGTCAACGCTCGCATTTTTGCTGCTGGCCTCGCTTAAACCCTCCGCATTGGCCGCCGATTCGTCCGCTCCGAAAAAGCCCGTTTTGCTTTACAGCCGTTATTTTAACGCGGCGGGCGAATCACGCTATCTGCCTGACGGCAATTACAGGCAAATTCTTGACCATCTGCGCACTGAATTCGATGTCCGGGTCCACAGCCAGCCGCTCAATGCCGATACGCTCGCGGATGTAAATGTCGTGCTCGTCGCCAATCCAAGCGACAAGGCTGCCGGGACCAATCCACCGCCGCCGCATGTTTCTCCGGCGGACATCGCGGCCCTCACACATTTTGTTCAAGCGGGCGGCGGATTCATCGTCATGGGCAATCAGGAAAATCACAATCTCGAAACGCGCGACATGAACCAGCTTCTGTTGCGCTTCGGTTTGCAATTCACCAATCTTTATACTGACGCGAAAAGACTGGTATTGCCCCGGGAGACGCCGCTCATCGGCGGATTGCGTTGGGCTTATTATACCGGCGACCTCGTGCTCATCACGCCCAGCCATCCCGCCAAACCGCGCCCGCTTATTCTCAATGACCTTGCGCAAAAACCGCTCGGCGGTCCGCGTGATACGCCGGGCGCGCTGCTGGCCATTGCCGACCCGGGCCGGGGGCATGTGGCTGTCGTCACCGATGCCGGATGGCTTTCCAATGATGCGCTGAGCGGCAAAGGCATTGGCAACGTGGCCATCACGGAACACGACAACTGGGAAATCTTCCGTCGCCTTGCGCGCTGGGCCGCCGGTGAACGGCCTATTGCTGAATGACGCGGTAGAAACGATAAGGGAAACTGGCCGCGTTCGTGTCGAAGAGGTTGAACGTGCTCGCGGGGGCCACATTGGTGCTGAGCGAAACCCAGGTGGTGAGGTCGGTGCTGGCTTGGAGCACATAAGTATTGCCGGTCACGCCGGAAAAACTGAGTTGAAATTGCTGGTTGGAGAGCAGGGTGCCGGAGGTGAAATAAAGCGGTGCGACCGTGAACACGGCATTGGCGGCGACACTATTGTTGGGACCTGATGCAAACGCATTCGCGCTGAGCGTCAGGCTGTTCGTAATGCGCAGCGGAGTCGAGTAGAGCAGGGAATTGGTCGTTGGCAGCGTGCCATCCAGCGTGTAGTAAAGCGCGGCATTGGTGTTGGGCGATTGCAACGTGACGTCCACATATGGCGCAAAGGTGCCGCCATTCGGGCTGATCGTCGGCGGAGCCAAGGCCGGCGTACCGGGCAGGCTGTTGATCCAATCGGTGATCACCTGCACGGCGTTGGTATCAATCAGATTGCGCGCCAGGTTCGGCATTTTTATGGCCGGAGTACTGGTGTTCATACGATACCACAACTCCGACCGCCAGATGTCCTGGGGTTTGACCACGCAGGCATTATCATATCCGAGGTTAAACGCCGCCGGATAATTGGTGATTTTCTGATTGGCCAGCGGCGTGTCGTAGCGCGCGTCAAAAGTGATGCCCGTGCCGCCGGGCTGATGGCATTGCGCGCAGTTGGCGTCCAGATAGGAACGGGCGCGTTCCTGCAGCGAGGCGTTCAGATTGGTGAGCGCCGAGAGTTGGGAATAATTGGAAATGCCCGCCTCGTTGATGGCCGGGTTGAAAAGCCCGAGGCGGTTTAAGGTGCGAAGCTGGTTGTCCGTGTTGCCAGTGGCGGGATAGGTGAAGTTGCCGTTGAGCTGCCGCGTATTGAGGCCCAAAACATAATTGGC
>JAQGPB010000391.1 GCA_028293265.1 Pedosphaera sp.
ACCGCCCGGCCATTCAAAACAAACTCGAGCATACCGCGCATATTATCCCGGCAGTTTAGCGGAAAAAGGAGGTTAGGCAATAGATGGTATTGGCCGGTGCGGGCGCCCGCGGCTCAGCAATGGTTGCTCAAAGTACCGCCACGACAACGCCGCCAATGACAACGTGAGCGCCAGTGCCAGGAGGGTTATTCCTGTCTCGGGCAAGTTTCTGAAGCCCGGTTCGTCGTGGCTGGTGAGCATCCCATAACAGAGTCCGCTGACGGGTTGATGCAGCAGGTAAACGCCGTACGAAATAATACCCAGTCCGCGCAATGGACTGAACCGCAAAATGCGTCCCAGCACGCCATCCGTATAGAACAACGCATACACCAGCACCAGACCGTAAAAAAATGCCAGCCAAGTATAACCGATCAGTGTCATCTGTGGCGAAAAGACCTGCCAGCTTTGTGCGTTTGCCCGCCATAAACCGGCCGCGCTTGCAAGGATCACTGCCAATAGGAACCAGCGTTTGCCCTTGAGCCATGCCACGGCAGGTTGATTCCGCACCAACCACGCCACCAACACGCCGACTGCCAGTCCGTCCAGATGACAAGGCATCATCACGTAAGCCGTCAATGCCGGATGAGGAAAAATGGGCTGGAAAAGCGAGCCGCACAATATCCGCAACAGCAGGCTCAGCAGAATTGCGCCACCGACCAGAATGGGCACGAAGCTTGATCGCAGCCAGCGCAACGCAAGCGGCGCCACCAGATAAAATTGTTCCTCAACTGCGAGCGACCAGGTCACACCCAGCCAGTTTGCGCCGAACCAGCCGCCGGCCAGCGCCATGCCGATGTTTTGCGTGAAGGTCGCGTAGTAATACCATGGCAGCGCCGGTTGAAACAGCCAGTTGGAATGGAACGCAAATGCAAAAAACCAGAACGCACCGCACACCACGGCGTAAATCGGCACAATCCGCCAGAAACGCCGCCTATAAAAGTTGGAAAAATAATTGGGCGACTCCCGCTGGTCCATGAGAATGCCGCCGATCAAAAAACCGGAGAGCACGAAAAACAAGTCCACGCCGCTCCACGCCAGGCCAAGTCCGGGAGCCAGCGCGCGGAGAATTCCGGTTGGTTGAAAATGAATTTGGAGGGTCAGGTAATGAAACACCAGCACGAGCAAAATCGCCATGCCACGCAGGCCGTCCAGTTCCGGGATGCGGCGCGATGATGCCGCAGGGCCGCGCGGCGGCATCGCTGGTTTGGGATGGGCATCAAGTTTCATTTTTGGCGGCATCCATCGTAGTTGAATGCGGCCAGGTTCGCCAACGGCGAAGTGACGGATTGTAAAATGCCTCGATTGGGAAAACCTCTTACAGCTTCACCGCCGGCAAGACCGCCACCGCCTTGTCCGCCCAGTTCACCGCCGCATTTGGGAACAAGCCCAAAAAAAGCATTCCGAGCATGCAGACATAGATCGCCACCTTCGTTGGCAGCGAAATCTGAATCGGCGACAAATCCACTGCGTCCTTGGACCAATAAATCGCCCGCACTACACCGAAATAATAATAAATCGAAATCACCACGCCGAACAATGCCACCGCCACCAGCCAGTAATACATGGGCTGAGCCGCCCCCTGTTCCACGACCGCCTTGAGCAAAAGAAATTTTCCGAAGAAACCCGCCAGCGGCGGAATCCCCGCCAGCGAGACCATCGCCAGCGTCAGCGTCGTTGCCAGCAATGGTGAACGCTGGTTCAACCCCGCCAGGGCCGAGATGTCTTCGCTCTCCAATTTGCGCGTAACCAGGCTGATGACCGTAAACGCTCCGAGCACTGTGAACAAATAACCCGCCAGATAATACAGCACTGCCGCCTGACCCGCCGGCCCGAAAGCCGCCAAACCCATCAGCATGTAACCCGCATTTGCGATGCTCGAATAGCCGAGCAACCGTTTCAAATTCCTCTGCGGTATCGCACACAAATTGCCGTACAAAATGGTGACCATAGAAACGGCAATCAATAATTTCGTCCAATGCGCCGTGATGTCCGGTACCGCGTCGAAAAGCACGCGCAGCAGCAGCGCAAAACCTGCCGCCTTAGACCCGACCGCCAGAAAAGCCGTCGCCGGCGTCGGCGAACCCTGATACACATCCGGCGCCCACATCTGGACGGGGAACGCCGCAATCTTGAATCCCAACCCCACCAGCACCAGCAGAATGCCGAGCAAGAACACCTTGTTGCCTTCGTTTTGCGCCGCCAGCGCCGCAACGTCGTGGAAGTTCAGCTTGCCCGTCGTCCCGAAAACCAGCGCGATGCCGTAAACCATGAACGCCGATGCCAACGCGCCAAGGATCAGGTATTTGACGCCCGCTTCGAGCGATTTCATCCGCCCGCGCTGAAAGCTCGTGAGAATGTAAAATGTCACCGTGATCAGCTCGACCGAAACAAACAGCATGCTGAAGTCATTCGCCGACGCGGCAAACATCATCCCCGCCAGCGCGAACAAAATCAGCGCGTAAAATTCGGAAATGCCGGATTCAATCTGGTCGGCAAACTCCACCGACATCACCAATACGATCATCGCCGCGACCAGGAAGAAGCGCTTGAAGAACAGCGCCAGGTCATCGAGCACATACATGTGGCCGAACGCATATTGCGGTTCCTGTCCGCCAAATTTGAAACTGCCGATGAGAATCAGGCCCAACCCGATCGCCGCCACCCAGCCCAGCTTGCGCTTTTGTTCCACGGATGGCGTCCACAAATCCTCGAGCAAAATCGCCAGCCCGAGGACCACCGCCGCCGCTTCCAAAATGATCAACGAATAGTTCATCAAATAATTA
>JAQGPB010000425.1 GCA_028293265.1 Pedosphaera sp.
TCATTCCAATTCGCGGCTTGCCAGTCGGTCAAAGCTGAGGCTTACTTTCTCGGTTTGATTTTAACGCATTAGAATGAATCGTGAACTTTTAGCCAAAGCGAAATCGCTCGGTTTTTCCGACCGGCAAATTGCCCATCTTACAGGGCAGACGGAAGATGCCGTCCGTGCCGAACGCAAGCAACTTGGTCTGGTTCCCAGCTACCGGCTGGTGGATACCTGCGCCGCCGAATTCGAAGCCTACACGCCTTACTACTATTCGACCTACGATTGCGGCGATGACGAAATCAAGCCGACGGACACGCGCAAGGTGATGATTCTGGGCGGCGGGCCGAACCGGATCGGGCAGGGGATTGAATTTGATTATTGCTGCGTCCATGCCGCCTTCGCGCTGAAGGAGGAGGGTTTTGAAACGTTGATGGTCAATTCGAATCCGGAAACGGTTTCGACGGATTACGACACGAGCGACAAGCTTTTTTTCGAGCCGCTCACGCTGGAGGATGTGCTGCACATTTATGAGCGCGAAAAATGCTGGGGGGCGATCGCGCAGTTCGGCGGGCAGACGCCGCTTAATCTGGCGCTCGGCCTGCAAAAGAACGGCGTGAACATCATCGGCACTTCGCCCCAAAGCATCGAGGTGGCCGAGGACCGCAAACTTTTTGCGGCGATGCTGCGCAAGCTGGATATTCCGCAGCCGCCCAACGGTCTGGCCACCAATGAACTGGAAGCTCTCGAAGCGGCGCACAAGCTGGGTTACCCGATTCTGGTGCGGCCTTCATTCGTCCTGGGCGGGCGGGCGATGCAGATTGTTTATTCTGATTCCGAGCTGACGCATTACATGCGGTTCGCGGTTGAAGCTTCGCCGGAGCGCCCGGTGCTGGTGGACAAGTTTCTAGAAGACGCGACCGAGGTGGACGTGGATTGCATCGCGGACGTGGGACACTTCGCGAACGCGGGCGAGGGGATCATCGTCATCGGCGGCATGCTGGAGCACATTGAATATGCGGGCGTTCATTCCGGGGACGCCGCCATGGTGCTGCCGCCGCACACGCTTTCCCAAAAGGTGATTGACACCATCCGCGAATATACCCATGCGATGGCGCGCGAGTTGAAGGTGATCGGGCTGATGAATGTGCAATACGCCGTCAAGGGCGACACGGTGTATGTCCTGGAAGTGAACCCGCGCGCGTCGCGCACTGTGCCGTTCGTGAGCAAGGCCATCGGCATCCCGCTGGCGAAACTGGCCGCCAAGGTCATGGCTGGGAAAAAGCTCACCGAACTGAATTTCACCCAGGAAATCTGGACGAAATATTGGGCGGTGAAGGAATCCGTTTTTCCGTTCAACCGTTTTCATGGGCAGGACATTTTGCTTTCGCCCGAAATGCGTTCGACCGGCGAGGTGATGGGGCTGGATGCCGATTTGGGCATCGCCTACGCGAAATCACAGATGGCGGCCAACGCGCCATTGCCGCTCAGCGGGCGGGTGTTCATCAGCGTGAGTGACGCGCATAAACCGGAGGTTGCCGCCGTGGCGCGGGAGTTTGCGAACCTTGGTTTTGATTTGATTTCCACGAGCGGCACGGCGGCGGTGCTGGAAAAGGCCGGACTCAAAGTGCAGCGCATTTTCAAGCTTACCGAGGGCCGGCCCAACGCCCTCGACCTGTTGAAGAACCGTGAAATCCAACTCGTCATCAACACGCCCGCCGGCCAGACCCCGCGCGCGGATGAGGTAAAAATCCGCACCACGGCGGTTTATACGGGGACGCCGATCATGACCACGTTGAGCGGGGCCAAGGCAGCGGCGCTAGGTATAGCAGCGTTGAAAAAGAGCGGCTATGCAGTTCGGACGGTGCAGGAATATCATTGAGTTTGCTGCAACTTCAAATCAGCGGTACCTTCTGGCCGCTTTGGGAACTCTCCCAAGCGCGTGCTATTGTTTTATCCTGAAGAATGAATTCGTATTGGTGGTCGGCAAAAAAATTTGATTCATTCCATTGGTGATGACAGGCGCGTTTGTCAACGTCACCCAATTCGTCCCGGTCAAATCGGTGTTCTGTTGCAAACCAAAACCCGCCGCTGTGGTGGGCCACGAAACGACCATCAGGCCATTTGACAATGCGCTGCTTAACAGCACCTCGGGAGGTGAAACGTAAATATGCCCCCCGTTCATGCTGAAAACATTGTTAACACCTGCTACCACGAGTTTCCTGCCATCCGACGATACAGCTGCGCTTTGCCAAAATACACCGCTTAAATTATTCGAGACCCAGTTGAGGCCTGAATTGGTCGAAGTAAAAACCGGGCCGGGGCCTGTTGAAGCATTGTTGTAATCGGTAACCGCCATAAGGGTGCTTCCATCGCTTGAACAAGTCAGAAACTGATAATAGCCGGTGGGCACTCCAGCAGCCAGCGTCCAACTCTGGCCCGAATTGGTCGAAGTGTAAATTCCTCCGGGATCACTCGCCACCGCCAAATTTATCCCATCGGCTGAGGATGCGGCACAAGACCAACTCTTGCCCGACAAAATATTGGTCGCCCAGGTGGTGCCTGAATCGGCCGAAGTATAAATTGGCCGGATGGTGCTTCCTTGTCCATAAGGCATGGCGATCAGTTTGCCGCCATCTGCAGAAGTGGCTACGGCCCTCCAAAACGCAACGGGCAGATTATTCGATGTCCAGGTAGCCCCAGAATCAGCCGAGGTATAGACTGGGCCCGTGGGACCGCTGAAAAACGTCCCAGCCGCGGCGATCAGTTTGCTCCCGTCCGCAGAACTGGCGATTGAAGCCCAATTTACATGCGGGACGGAACGATTTGTCCAAGTGGTTCCCGAATCGGCGGAGGTGTAAATTGTTCCGTTGACCCCACTCGCTCCCGCCGCCAATTTGGTTCCATCGGCTGACGAGGTGACGCATTCCCATCTCAAAGTTGGTGCGCCCGTTATTTTCCAGGTGGCACCAGAATTTGTCGAAATGAAGATTGAACCAACCGTGGCACCCTGTCCTCCCATTACAGCCACCAATTTGGTGCCATCCGCTGAACAAGCAATGCCTTTCCAGTTGAAATTAGGTGCGGTGGTCAGCATCCAATTTTGGGCAGGCAGGGAATGGGTGGCCATCAATATGCCAATGGCAAACAGGTGCAGTACAAACGGACGTCGCGCGTTCATAAGACAAAGTTGGATCGGCCATCAAGCTGGGTTCATTCAGCCCGGCTCTCACTTAATTTTGATTTTGGGCTTTCAAACTCACTTTGTCCATGACTTTGTATTCGTCGCGAATCACCCAGACCAATGTTCACCTTCTTTCCCATTGGTCATTCAGAATGTTTTACTTCTTTTGCTCCAAGCAATAAATTGACAAACCGCTTCGCCTGCGGGGTCAGGACCTTTCCTTTGCGCAGCACGACGCCGTAGGTGCGGGTGGGGAAGAATTCACCAGCAGGGAGGACTTCCAGTTTTTCGCGGCCAGTGAGGCCGATGCTGATGATGATGGAAATGCCAAGGCCGAGTTCGACGTATTTCTTGATGCCTTCCCAGCCGCCGACTTCCATCGCGACTTGATAACTGAGCCCATGATTCTTGAAGGTGCTGTCCACCATCGGCCAGGTGCTGAGATTGCGCGGCGGCAGGATGAGCGGGTAGCGGCTGATTTCTTCCAAGGTGAGTTTTTTCTGCCGCGCGAGCGGATGTCCCAGGCAGGTGATGACCACCGGATCATAGGAGACAATCGGGTGAAATTCGATGTCCGGAGGCACGGTCATCAGCGGCCCGACGGCGAAATCCACCAAGCCCGAGCGCAATCGTTCCAAGCCTTCCAATCCGGTGACGTTATGCAGGCGCAATTCAATGCCGGGATGCGCGCGACGAAATGCTTCAACGTACTCAGGCAAAAAATAGAGAATGGTCGAGGCGCCGGCGGCGACTTCGATGCGGCCTTCGTCCGCGTCCCGGCGGCGATAGCTGAATTGCTCATCCAAATTTTCGAGTTGTTCGATGAGCGGCATGGCCATTTCAAAGAGCAATTCGCCGTCGTGGGTGAGCTGGATTTTTGAGCCGAGGCGGGAAAACAATTTAACGCCCATTTCGCCTTCGAGGCTTTGAATCTGCTGCGAAACGGTGGGCTGGCTGCGGCCCATGCGCTTGGCGGCCTTGGACACGCTGCCGGTCATTGCGGCGTAGCAAAAGCCGCGCAATTGCTGGCAGCGGTTTTGTTTGTACCGGTAGCCCGAGGGATTCATAAATGCTATGGTTCCACTCCCTTTCTGAACTTGCTGTAAACAGCAAACAACTTCGCCTAAACTACACGCGCGCAACGACACTGGCAAACGGTATTGGCCCGGTTTATGATGCCATTGAAATTTCCGATTTTTCGATTGCGCCTTTTGAGGCTATAAAAACATAGGACGCCATGACGATGTTGCACGCAAAATCGTCGGGGCATGAGAGTCGAAAAAAATAACAAAAATCCAATGACAACCATTAAAACTCCATCGGGACTCGAACTTCTCGGGCCGGTCACCGGCACTCACGGCGAAATCCTCACCCCGGCCGCGCTCGATTTTTTTTGCGCGCTGCAGCGCGAATTCAATCCGCGCCGCCTGGATTTGCTGGCGCAACGCAGAGCCCGCCGACAGGCGATTGACAAAGGCGAAATGCCCGGTTTCCTGGCCGAAACCAAATCGGTTCGCGAAAGCGACTGGCAGGTGGAACCGGTGCCGGCGGATTTGCAGAACCGGCGGGTCGAGATCACCGGGCCGGTGGACCGCAAGATGGTGATCAACGCCCTTAATTCCGGGGCAAATTGTTACATGGCGGATTTCGAGGATTCGCATTCGCCGACCTGGTCCGGCACGCTGGACGGACAGATCAATGTGCGCGACGCCGTGCGCGGCGACATTGAGTTTCAAAGCCCGGAAGGGAAGCGTTACACGTTGAACGAAAAAGTGGCGACGATGCTGGTGCGGCCGCGCGGCTGGCATCTGACGGAAAAGCATGTGCGCGTGGACGGGCAGTTTGCGTCGGGCAGCCTGTTTGATTTCGCGATGTATTTTTTTCACAACGCCCAGGAGCGGGTGAAACGCGGCTCGGGCGTTTATTTTTATCTGCCCAAGATGGAATCGTACCTGGAGGCGCGATTGTGGAACGATGTTTTTGTGAAGGCGCAAAATTTGCTCGGATTGCCGCAGGGGAGCATCAAGGCCACGGTGCTCATCGAGACCATTCTCGCCAGTTTTCAAATGGAGGAAATTCTTTATGAGTTGCGGCGGCACAGCGCGGGGCTGAATTGCGGGCGTTGGGATTATATTTTCAGCTACATCAAAAAATTTGCCCGCCGGCCGGAATTTCTCGTGCCCGACCGCGCGCAGGTCACAATGACGACGCCGTTCATGCGGGCTTATGCGCTGGCGTGCATCAAGGCCTGTCACAAACGCGGCGCGTTTGCGATGGGCGGCATGGCGGCTTACATCCCGATCAAAACCGACGCCGCCGCCAATGAAAAAGCGTTGGAAAAAGTGCGCGA
>JAQGPB010000453.1 GCA_028293265.1 Pedosphaera sp.
TTCGTTCAAAATGTAGCTGATGGTCACGCCTGCGCCTTGACCGACCGTGGCATTGCTCAAGGCACCGTTCAATTTAATGTTGGTCGCGTAAACATTGGCGCGCGCGTCGGGGGAGCAAGACAAGGCCGCCACCGCGATGGCCAGCCCCGCGAGGAGTGAAACTGTTGATTTCTTTTCTGGGTTCATACGATCTTTCTACGAGCGTTGTAATTGGGTACAAGTTTAGCCACACACAGCAAAACAAGCGAATATCCAACCTTACTGTCTTGGAAAATACAACCATACGAACATGTAGTAGACAGGGAAGTCCGTGAATTGATATGAAGTAGGCCGATTTGTCCTCAGCGGAAACGGATGCTATCCCCGATGTGTAGAGCTGCGCTGATCCTTTATTCTTCAACCACGCTTCGCAACTCGCCTGACTTTAATCGCGTCCTTAATTTTTGCCCCGGTTTCACCTCGGTGGCGGCGCGGATGACCTTGCCGGTGTCCGCCCGCATCGTGATGGAATAGCCGCGGGCGAGCACTTGTTCAGGCCCCAGCAGTCGCAGGCGAGTTTCCAACTCCGCAAGGCGGCTCCTTTTTTCCTCGCATTGCCGCCGCGCCAGTTCATGGACCCGCACTGTCACTTGTTGCAAAACTTCCCGGCGCTGCGCCAGCACCTGCCTTGGTCGCAACCGCGACAACCGCTCCACCAGATTGCGCCACGTCACCTGTTGATTGCGCATTCCCTGGCGAGCGCAACGGGACAGGCTTCCCTGCAAATCATCCAGGCGTTGCAGCCATTCGTTGAATTGCCGGCGGGGATGTTCGCGCAGCAGGCGTTGCCGGAGTTGCGAAAGTTCATGCTCCTTGTCGTCAAGCCGTTGACGCAGCAGTTGCCGCATCCGGTCACCGGCCTCAGACAAAAATTGGCAGCTCGAAAACACTCCCTCGGTGATGATCTCCGCCGCCGCGCTCGGGGTCGCGGCCCGCACGTCCGCGACAAAATCGCTGATGGTGAAATCAATTTCATGTCCCACCGCCGAAACGACGGGAAGTTCTGATTCAAAGATGGCTCGCGCGACGGTCTCCTCGTTGAACGCCCAAAGGTCTTCGAGGCTTCCGCCGCCACGGGTCACCAGAATCAAGTCCAGTGCGGAGTGCGGAGCGCGGAGTGCGGAATCGGCGGAAACAAGTCCGTCGCGTTCTCCATTGCGTGGGGCGTTAAATTCGTTTAGCAGCCTTATTGCCGCCGCGATCTCGTCGGCCGCGCCCTGGCCTTGCACGCGGCAAGGTGCGATAACCAGTGATAATCCAGGATTGCGCCGACGGACAACGTGCACCACATCGCGGATGGCCGCGCCGGTGGGCGAAGTGACGATGCCGATGCATTGCGGATAGCGCGGCAACGGACGCTTTCGCTCCATGGCGAACAAACCTTCGGCATTCAGCTTCTGTTTCAGCTTTTCAAACGCAGCCTGCAGCGCGCCGACGCCCTGCAATTCCACGGTGGTGACGCGCAATTGATATTGTCCGCGCGGTTCATACACCGTGAGATCGCCTTGCAGCACGACCTTGCGGCCATCCTGCAAAAATGCACGGCTGTCCCGCGCCTCGTTTCGGAACAGGACACAGTTCAATTGCGATTCAGCGTCCTTGAGTGTGAAATAAAGATGCCCCGAACTTTGCGCACGAAAGTTGGTGATCTCGCCTGTGACCCAGATTTGGCCAACCTGTTTTTCCAGCAACCGCTTCACCTGTGTGGTGAGCTCGGCGACCGTCAGCACCGTGCGCGCAGGTGGCTCCGTGGGGAACAACTCGCCAAAATCCCACTGTGATTTGGATGGTTTGGCCATGCTACTGATTATCTTTCGGCTCTGGCAGCGCTTCCGAAACCCGCTGAATCTTCTCGGCCTTTCCAGTGTGCGAATTAATCTCCACCAACACGCCCTGCAACTTGATGTTTTTCTCCGCCACGGCGAAGCGTTGCGGCTGCAAGGTCAAAAATCGTTTGATCACCGGCTCAATCTCCCGGCCAATCACGCTTTCGTGCGGCCCGGTAAAACCGGCGTCGCTGAGAAACGCCGTGCCGCCTGGAAAAATCTGTTCATCCGCGGTTTGCACATGCGTGTGCGTGCCAACCACCGCGCTGACCTGGCCATCGAGCATCCGGCCGATGGCGGCCTTCTCCGAAGTCGCCTCAGCATGAATATCCAGGAAAATAATGTTTGTCTTCTGCCGCATCCGTTCCACCTCAGCGCGGACGACGGTGAAAGGGTTGTCCAAATCCGGCATGAAAGTGCGCCCTTGCAAGTTGATGATGCCCACGGGAGGCTGATTGCTTGCCTGATAAACCACGCTCCCCTGTCCCGGCGTGCCTTTCGGATAATTCAATGGCCGCAGAAACCGAGATTCGTTTTGCAACAAGCCGATGACTTCCTTCTGGTCCCAGAGATGATCGCCGCTGGTGATGATGTCCACTCCCGCAGCGAAAATCTCCTGCGCCGTGGCGGGCGTGATGCCCGAGCCGCCGGCGGAGTTCTCGCCATTGGCGATGACCAAATCCAGTTCGTGCTGACGACGCAAACGCGGGAGCAGTTCCTTCACCGCCCGCCGCCCCGGTTCGCCCACAATGTCCCCGATGAAAAGAATCTTCACTGGTTCAAGCTACCGTGGCCTGCTGCGCTGGCAACTTGAAAAATTGAAAATGGAAATAATTGGGCGAAGTTCAAACCTGCCGCGTAAGCTGGACTCCCATCTTGAGCAGTTTCTGAACACCAGCCTCGGAACTCGTCTCGGCGTAAATACGCAAGATCGGTTCGGTGCCGGAACCGCGCAGCATCAGCCAGGAACCGTCGGCGGACACGAACTTGACGCCGTCGTAGGTCTTCACGTCGGCCAAGGGCGAACGAATCAGTTTGGCGGGCGGATTTTTGGCGCAATATTCCATCAGGGCGGCGCGTTTCTCCAAAGGGAAATGGGTGTCAATTCGGCCATAGTGATGCGGGCCAAATTGCCTTTCCAGATTGGCGATGAGCTTGTTGATGGAAACTTTTTCCGTGGCGAGCAGTTCGAGCAGCATAAGGCCGGCCAGGATGCCGTCGCGCTCGGGAACATGGCCGGGAAAACCGATGCCGCCACTTTCCTCCGCGCCAAGCAGCACGCCGCCTTTGAGCATTTCGGCGCAGATATATTTGAAGCCAACGCCGGTCTCGACCATTTCCAGGCCGTAGAGCGCGCACATCTTGTCCACCATTGAGGTGGTGGTCAGCGCCTTGACGACGCGTCCCCTGCCCTTGCGGTTTACTACAAAATGATGCAGCAGCAGACAGATCAATTGATGGGTCGAAAGCGGATTGCCACGTCCATCCATGCCGCCGACGCGGTCGGCATCGCCATCAGTGACGAGGCAGATGTCGTGCGGATGTTTCTTGAGATAGGCGGCGCTGCGGGCGTAATTCTTGGGAATCGGTTCGGGGTTGATGCCGCCGAACAGCGGATCATTCGCGCCGTTCAAGGTCGTGACGCGGCAGGTGGTTCCGGCAAGCAACTCATTGAAGCATCCGGCCCCGACGCCGAACAACGCCTCATGCGCGAAACGAAGTTTCGAATTCGCGATGAGCTTGAAGTCCGCCAGTTTTTTGATGGCCGCGTAATGCGCTGGACGAATATTTTGAATCACCGCCCTGCCCTCTTTCACGGCGGCGCTCAAATCTTGCGCGCGCACCGGGTTGCGATCAATAAAGCTCTCGACTTCCTGGCAGGCGGCCGGGTCCGCTGGACCGCCATACCAAGACTTGAGCTTGAAACCGTTGAACGCGGGCGGATTGTGGCTGGCAGTGATCATCACGCCGCCAATGGCGCGCTGGGCTTTGACGGCGAACGACACAGCAGGCGTGGGCGTCGGTTCGGTGGTCAAGACAACCCTGTAGCCATTGCCGGCAAAAACCTCGGCAACGCGGCTGCCGAATTCGTTGGAGAGAAACCGCCGGTCATAACCGACAATGACCTTTTTCTCGGTGTCGGCAACCGGCCTTGCGTTCCAGCAATCGGCCGTCGCCTGGGTGACGCGTTCCAGATTTGCAAAGGTGAAATCTTCCGCGATGACAGCGCGCCAGCCGTCGGTTCCGAATTTAATTTTAGCCATAAATGAGTAAAAAAACTCTAGCGGACAATTGCCAACACTCTATAAATCCAACTTGGCCAGCAATTCTTCCACCGTTAGGCGGTGATGCGCCGCAATTCGTTTCAAGATGCAATGCAACAGACCCGGTTTGATTGGACTGTGGTTTGGGATAGTTTCGTGGTTCTGGCCGTCAAGCTGAGTAGTGACACGAATGTGAGATCACTTTTGTCGCGTTATCACATAGCCAAACACACGCAATGCGCGAACCAATTTCTGCCCAGTTATGGAACGCGGCAGTTTCACCGCGCCAGAACTTCGTCCCGGACGAAATGAAGGCGGATGATCTTGGGCGCGTCCATAGTTTCGTCGAAATGACAATCCACGGCTTCG
>JAQGPB010000463.1 GCA_028293265.1 Pedosphaera sp.
GCGCCCGCCGCCATCAATTCAATCGCGCAGCACGCCAGCCCCATCGGCATCGGCCAGAGCGAATTCTTGCGGAACCAGTTCAGCGCGGCATCCACCCGCGTGACGATGACCTCGCCTTCGATCTTCGAGTTGTAACCGATTTCGGTGCTTGTCTGCATAATGATTACACGGCTGAAATGCCGCCGCCGTAAACAAATTAATCAGGCGGTAAAAGGACGGCAAGTTGAATTTGTGAATTTTTTCACAAGCGATGCGCGAGAGATGCTTCGAGTTGCGAGTTCCGCGGTCCAAATTGGGGAAAGCTTTCTCCATCTAGGAGCGCAATTGACCTCGGCAACCGCGCAATTCAACCGGTTTTTACGGCAGCAGAAGGACGCGATAAAATCGCGCATCGCCGATGGTTGGGGGATATGACACCGTCACCGAGGAATTGGTTGCGGGGATGGAGGACCCCAGATTACTCCAATTACCCGGATTCAAATCCGGCGAACTCTGCAACTGATAGGTCAGTCCCGGCGTCGTGTTCCAGGCAAGGCTGACCGCCCCGCCGGTTTGCGGCCCGAACTGGATCATTGGTCGAAGCGAGAATCGGAAGATGTTCCCGCCATTTTGAGTCCCGCCTGCGGATGCCGTGCCGTAAAAATCCCCATTGGCTGTTTGAAGCAGGGAAGTTCCCGGATAAGCGCCGTCCAACCCGTTGCCGCTGCTGTCCTGAACGGTGCCAAATGAATAAATCCTTGTTAGCGTTCCATTCGTGGCGATCCGGAATATGGTGCCGTAGTTATAGTCGCCTCCGAGATAAGTTGTTCCATAAAAATCGCCGTCGCCCCCTTGGATTAAACCCGCAAAAGGGTGGGCGCCATTCGTGGCATCAAAGGAAAACAGGCTGTTGAACGTTCCATTCGTTGTAATTTGGTAAACGGTTCCAAGATTATACGTGCCGCCGGAGATGGTTGTGCCGTAGAGATTGCCATCGCTGCCCGGCGTCAGGCCGGCATAAGGGTTGGCGCCATTGGTGCCATTAAAATAAACCAGATTTGTCGGGGTGGCCCCAAATCCGGAAAATCTGAATAGAACCCCATTCCCGAGGGTCGCACCGTCATATCCCACACCACCGTATTCCGTCGTGCCGTAAAAACTGCCATCGCTGCCCAGTGTCAGGCTTCCGGTGGGATTAGCCCCATTATAGCCGCCAAAAGCAAATGAGTCGGCCAGCACTCCATTGGTGCTCACTCTGAAGATTACGCCCCGGCCGTTTGGGCTGCCGGCTCTTGTGGTGCCATAAAAAAAACCGCCGCTTTCCAATAGGCTGGCAAAAGGCTGTTGGCCATTGGATAAATTGAATGTGAACAGATTGGTGAAGTCGCCATTTGTTGTGATAGTGAAAATTGCCCCAATCGGGGACACAGGCCCTGTTTCTGCCGACCCGTAAAAACGGCCATCGCTTCCCAAGGCTAGTGCGGCATACGGGTTGAACCCCTCGCCGGCTGCAAAATCATGAAGCGTGCTATAAGCCCCGTCTGGCGACAGCCTGAACACGCTCCCCAAACCCTGTGCGCCCTTTCCGCACGTTGTGCCGTAGAGGTTTCCATCCGCGCTTTGGATAAGTGACGAGGGATCAGCCTCGCCGCCAAATGAAACGAGAGTGCTCAACGTGCCATTGGTCGTTATGGAAAAAACCGTGCCGGCATTGTAAAGCCCGCCTCCTTGCGTCGTGCCATAGAAATTTCCGTCGCTTCCCTTGATCAGTCGGGCATATGGTTTGGCGCCATTGGTGCCGTTGAAAGAAAAAAGTGAGGTTAAAGTGCCGTTTGTCGCCATTTTGAATACCGTGCCGAAACCGCCATTCGTACCCCCAATTGATGTCGTGCCATAGAAATTGCCATCCACATCCTGAACCAGTCCTCCATAAGGTTTGGCGCCATTGGTGCCGTTGAACGGATAGGTCGTGATTGAAGACACAATTGCCGACACTTTGAAAACATCACCATTGCTTAGTCCTGGTGGTGTAGAGGATGTGCCGTATAAAAACCCGTCAATTCCCATGATTAATCCGTCAAAAGAGGTTCCGGTGGTTGGGAAGAGATAACTCACCGCGCTGCCGGCTTTAACTTTAAATATGCTGCCGGAGCCGAAGCCAGTCGGCGTGCCATAAAAACTGCCGTCCGACCCTTGCACCAAATTTCCCTTGGGAGCATAGTTGAGTCGCAGTGAACCAACAATTGTTACGGTCCCGTTCGTTGTAATTTCGTAAACCGTGCCGCCGCCGAACATGCCTCCATAGGCAGTAACGCCGTATAAATTTCCGTCGCTCCCCTGAAGCAGGGGTCCCATGGGGTTGGCGCCGTTTGTGCCACCAGGGAAGAAAAATAGCGTGGTCAAGTTGCCATTGGTCGTCAGTTGAAAAACCGACCCGTCTCCATCCGGACCTGATGGACCGCCATTTTGCGTCGTGCCATATAGCATGCCGTTGCTGGCTTGCATCAGGCCGCCATAAGGATTGGCGCCTTGGAAGCCGGTAAATGAAACCAGCGTCGTCAATATCCCATTGGTCGTCAGCTTGAATACCGTGCCGAATGAATGGGGGCCGCTTCCGAAGGTGGTGCCATAAAAATTACCGTCGCTGGCCTGCATCAACGAGGAATATGGACTGCCACCGTTGTTCAGTGGAAAGGCATGTAATTCGGTGAGCGTCGCTCCGTGCGCGCCAACCGCGCCAAAACACAGCAAACCACCTAACAGCCCCAATGCTCTTCCGCAGCCTCGCCTGGCAGAGAAATACACAATGGCGTCCGCAAGCAAGGAAGGAATTTTTTCGAAACGCATGTTTGTAATATATTCTTGGTGCGAACATGGAAGAAGCAGTATAGAATTTTGTCAATTCAAAACACCGGCTCATTCCACTTCTGACAGTTCGCAAAGCGCATTTTCTCTTGAAGAAAAATCCGCCATTCAACGTCTGACTTACCAGCGAGAGTTTGGGCGCGCGCTGGTTTTGAACCCGCGCAACACTCCAGGTCAATCTGACGGCAAAACCATGCCCACGCAGGTCTTGCCGACGTTGGGAATGATTTTTTATGCAACTTGAAGCAAACGTGAATGTTCGAACCGCCCGCATGCGCGCTGCATTCACCCTTATTGAACTGCTCGTCGTCATCGCCATCATTGCCATTCTCGCGGGTCTGCTGTTGCCGGCCTTGGCGGGCGCCAAGCAGCGCGCCCGCACCATCCAATGCATCTCCAACCTCCGTCAGGTTGGCTTGAGCATGAGAATGTATGCCGATGATTTCAACGGCCTGCATCCCGAATCGGGCGGCACCATCCTTTGGAATCAGATTGATGCCAGCACCAGCCGCTTTGGCTGGATGCAGCAACTCATCGCCTACATGCAGAACACCAACGCCTACCATTGCCCCGCCGACCTGCGTTCAACCTTCAGCTATTTCAACGGAGCCCGCGCCGCTTACATATTGGCGGGCGGCACGGGTGCCTCGGTGGACAGCCGTCAAATCCAATATGCCTCGGCCTTCGTGATCTCCGGCGACACCCAGGGTTTTACCACCAACGACGCCGACAAGGACGATTACTCCCAAAATTGTGTCGGCGGCGTAGCGAACGGCAACCCTTGGGAACAGTGGCAGATCCATAACAAGGGCCAGAACATCCTCTTTGAGGATGGCCACGCCAAATGGTACAAAGGCTACGTCACCAACGAAATGACCTTCCGCTACGACTCAATTCACGGCTGGGAATGAGTGTAAGTTTGCAACCCGCTTCTGGTTTTTCGGGCCTATAGTAAGAAAATCGCCCCAAAAGTCTCTTCAACCCCGTTATCGTTGATTGAAGAGGTTGGGGCAGAATGTGTTATGGTTTCCAAATCATCTCGGCGACGGATTTGCCGGCCGGGATGAAGGGCAGCACGTGCTCGGTGTAGGGGACGATGACGTCGAGGACGTAGGGCTGGTCGGAATCGAGCATGCGTTGCAGGGCGGCGCGGAGGTCTTTCTTGAACATGACGCGTTCGCACGGAACATTGAAGGCCTTGGCCATGGTGATGTAATCGGGATAAATCTGCTTCATGTTGTCCGGATCGCCGAGGTAGGTGTTGCCACGGTTGCCTTCGTAAAACTTGTCTTCCCATTGCACCACCATGCCGAGGTGTTGGTTGTTCAGGATGAGCGCCTTGGCGGCGATTTTTTCGATGTGTGCGGTGGCGAGTTCCTGGACGTTCATCAGGAATGAGCCGTCGCCGTCAATGTCAACGACCTGTTTGTTTGGACAGGCGACTTTCGCGCCCAACGCGGCGGGGTAGCCGTAGCCCATCGCGCCCAAACCGGCGCTGGTGAGCAATTGGCGCGGGAACTTGTATTTATAATATTGCGCGGCCCACATCTGATGCTGGCCCACGCCGGTGGTGATGATGGCTTCGCCCTTGGTCAATTCGTAAAGCATCTCGATGGCCATCTGCGGCAGGATGACTTCGCTCTCTTTGCCGGTGAGATGGTCTTTCATGTGCTGCGAGGTGACCACTTCTTCGGTGACGCGATAGGCAAGCGGGGCCTTGGCCTTCCAATCCGCGCACTGCTTGTGCCAGGCGGTGAATTTCTTCTGGATGGCGCGTTTCTTGACGAGCGCGTTGAGCCGTTCGAGCGCGTATTTGATGTCGCTGACGATGGGCAGGTTCGCCGGCTTGTTTTTGTTGATCTCGGACGGGTCCACGTCAATGTGAACAATTGTGCCGGTCTCGCAAAATTTTTCCACCTTGCCGGTCACGCGGTCGTCGAACCGCACGCCAAAGGCGAGCAATAAATCCGCGCCGGCGGCGATTTTCTTCGGGACATAGGCGGCGTCGGCGTCTTTTGGCCTGGGTTCGAACTCACCGCTCACCGCCCAATTGGCATAGGCGGTGCCATGCATGCCCAGCCAGCGGAGCGACAATTCATGTGTTTCGGGAAAGCAGCCGCAACCCATGATCGTGGTGGTCACGGGAATCTGCGTCGCCTCGGCAAACTTTGTCAATTCCGCGCTGGCGTTGCCGCTGATGATGCCGCCGCCGACGTAAAGCAGGGGCCGCTCGGACTTCTCGATCAGCCCGATGATTTCGTTCAACTCGAGATCGTTGGCCTGCTGATGAGGCACGTAACCGCGCAGGACGATTTCGGTGGGATAGACCGGTTGGGCCTTGGCCTGCTGGATGTTTTTGGGCACGTCCACGACCACGGGGCCGGGGCGGCCGGTGGTGGCGATGTAAAACGCCTCCTTGATGACGCGTGGAATGTCATTGATGTCCGTGACCAGATAGCTGTGCTTCACGATCGGCAGGGTCATGCCAAAGAAATCGGTCTCCTGAAAACCGCCCTTGCCGATCATTGCCTGCGGCACCTGGCCGGTGATGACAACGAGCGGGATGGAATCCATGTAGGCGTCGGCGATGCCGGTGACGAGATTGGTCGCGCCGGGTCCGCTGGTGGCCATGCAAACCCCGGCGCGGCCGGTGGCGCGGGCATAACCCTCCGCGGCAAACGCGCCGCCCTGCTCATGGCGCGGCAGGATGGTGCGGATGGTGGATTTGGTGAGCGCCTGGTGGAATTCCATGCTGGCGCCGCCGGGATAGGCGAAGATCACTTCCACACCCTCGCGTTCGAGGCAGGCGATGACGATTTCACTGCCCTTCATGGCGGGGCCGACTTCCGGGCGCTTGGGGGCGGCGGACTTTTTCGCGGACTCAATGGTTTTGCTCATGTCTTGCTTTCAGGTTGTGGCCGGCCATCGCGGGTTTCAACAAAAAACCCACGACTGTTGCCAGCCGTGGGTTTTTGTCGAAATCCAATTCAGCTTCGACAAGCCCCGGCGGCATCGCCGGTTACGACGACCGCTACTGCCAGGACTTGTTGAATGTTCGCTATCATTGCGGGGCATGGTAGCGGACCGGCAGAATGGGGTCAAGCATAGAATAAGAGCGGGTCATTCATGGTGAAAACATTCGTTTCTTTCCTCGCATTGTCCGGTTTTGCCCCAGCCAAATAAGCTTTTCAAGAAATGGTGTCCCAAAACCAATCGCAAGATTCGCACGGGCGGAAAAAGAGCCAGGCCAGTGCAAAACAGCAACTTGGAAATGGAGCGAGCCCAACAATTCGCTTGACTCGGATTGCATAAATCGCGCTTCTTGTAACACAGCTTGCTTCCGGCGGGACAATTGACAATCAAGTGTGCCTAAACACACTTGGCAGGGTGAAGAAGCTTTTGCTAGCATAAGCCATCGCAATGCCAGTTCGGCGTGGTCGGTGAAATCTGCCAAACGCACATGACCTGTTGTACTTTATGCCGATAGATGTTCCAGCCGCGAAAGTGGAAGGCCAGAATGATGGCCTCGACTTCGTCAGCGTTTTGCGCGACTGCCTCAGCGCCGCCGTGATCACCCTCGACGAGCGGCGGCACGTGACCGGCTTCAACCCCCGCGCGGAATTGCTCACCGGACTCCGGGCCGCGAATGTGCTCGGCCACGGCCCGGAACTCCTGCCGCCGCCGCTTCAAGAAATCATCGGCGAAACATTCTCCACGGGCAACGCGGTCACTCATCGCCAAATCACCATCCGCGACACAAAGCGCGGCGAGCTGTCCCTCGTGGCCAGCGTCACGCCCATGCAGGCGACGGCGGGAAAATTGTCCGGGGTCGTGGCGGTGCTGAATGATGTTTCTTCGGTGCGCAAATGGGAGACCAACATGCGCCGCCTGGACCGGCTTCACAGTGTCGGCACCTTGTCCGCCAGCATGGCGCATGAGGTCAAAAATGCCTTCGTAGCCGTACGGACCTTCGTGGACCTGCTGCTGGAGAAAAACAAGGAGACCGAACTCGCGGAGATCGTCCGGCTGGAAATGAACCGGATTGATTCCATCATCAGCCAGATGTTGAAATTTTCCGGCCCGGCGAAACCCACGCTGGCCTCATTGCGCGTTCATTTTGTCCTGAACAAGTCGCTGTTGCTGATCCAGCATCTGCTGGAAGAAAAAAAGATCACCATGACGCGCGCTTTTGGGGCGTCTTCGGATTTGATTGACGGCGACGCGGACCAGTTGGAGCAGGCTTTGCTGAACTTGTTTTTCAACGCGTTGGAGGCCATGGACGCGGACGGGCGGCTGGATGTTTCCACCGTATTGCTGCCGCCCGACGCGAAAATTGAAGGATTGCCGGCGGTCAAAGGGCGGCGTTACCTGAGCGTGGTGATTCGCGACAGCGGGACCGGCATTTCTGCGGAAAACATGGAGCGGTTGTATGAACCGTTTTTCACCACCAAGCCCGAAGGCACCGGCTTGGGCCTCGCCATCACCCGCCGCATCATCCAGGAGCACCAGGGGATCATCGCGGTCCAAAGCGAGTTGGACAAGGGCACGGCGTTCAGCCTGATTTTTCCGGCGCGCGAGAACGGCTATTGAGACTCAGAAAAGTAAAGAGACGAACGCGCCCGGTTTCTTCTCCCTCTCCGCACGACGCAGGAGTGGGGACCACAAAACGCGTAGCGTTCGTCTCTTCTGGGGAAACTAAATCGTGGCGGGCTTGGGAAGCCATTGGGCCGGGGAGAGGTGTGCCTTATCTTTCATCCTTCGATTATGTTCTCATT